>VBGE01000239.1 GCA_005880345.1 Chloroflexota bacterium
GGACCCCGCCCGAGTTCTTGAGGCCCGGTGACCTGATGGAGACTGAGGTGGAGGGCATCGGCACCCTGCGCAACCGGATCGTTGCCGCAGGTCGAGACTAAAAGCAAAGAGGCCGCCGCACACTGCGGCGGCCTCTCGGGAACAGTCCTTACGGAGCGGCGATCGTCCAGATGCCGCGGCCGTGCGTCGCCGCGACGAGCTCGCCGTTGGGATCCAGCGTCAGCTGGTCCACCACCACGTTGGGGAGTAGGGTGCCCAGGCGGCTCCAGGTCGATGTGTTGGACGCCGGCGCGGTGAACACGCCGAAGTCGGTCGCCACGTCCAGGTTGCCCTTGGCGAAGACGATGTCGTCCATGGGCACGTCGGGCAGGTTGCCTGAGATGTTGGACCAGGTCGCGCCGCCGTCAGCCGTCTTGTACACGTGGCCGACACCCGGGTCGTCCGGACCGATCATCCACTTGCGCGAGTAACCCGAGAGCGTCAGGAAAGCCTGGCTCGGGTTGCTCTGGTTGATGCGCACGCCGCTGATGTAACGAAGCGGGAGGCCCGCCGTGCACGTCGATGTCGCGCCCGAGCACACCTGCGAGGTCGCGTGCCAGGTGCCACCGCTGTTGTTGAGCATCACGATTCCGGCGTGAAACCCGCTCCCGCTGCCGAAGCTCACGTTGCACGGGCCGCACCACGCCGCCGCCACGTACTGCGTCCCGTTGGCCGCGGTAAAGGCGTCGAGTGCGGTCACCTGCGACGCCGCGTTGCCGCCCGTCGCGGTGCGCGTGTCGAAGATGTTCTGCCAGCCGGTAGTTCCCGCGATGCCATCTTCGGAGTTCCACACGATGGCCCCGCCTGCGACCAGGTGGTTCGAGTTTGTGCGGTCCATTCCAATCGGAGCGATGAACCGCGGGTCGGGGTCGGCCGGCACGATGAAGTGCCAGTTCTTCCCGCCGTCCGTCGACTTGAGCGCGGTCAAGCCGGTGTATTCGGTGATCACGTTGTCGGCGTTGTTCGGGTCGACCAGCGTGTAGCCGCCGTCGCCGCCGAACACCTGCACCGACTTGACCAGGATCTGGTTGCCGTTGTCGTCCGCGACTGTCATCGGAGTCGCAAAGACCTTGTTGCTGCCGTTGTCCTGCAGGCCGCCATAGATGATGTTCCTGTCAGCGCTGCCCGCCGCGGAGTAGTACTGCAGGACGTCCAGGTGGGTGTTCAGGTCGGCCCAGTTGCCGGAGACGTGGTCAGTGAGCGAGCGCGCATAGACGCCGCCGTCATTGCCGACGTAGAGCTTGCCGTTCGCGACGATCGCCGCGTGCTGGTCCGAGTGCGCCTGGTTGTGATTGCAGGTGCCCTCGAACGGTGAGTAGGAAAAGCAGCTGAACCCGAAGTTCCAGTAGGGCGCGACGGTGTTCCACTTGCCGCCGCCGTTCTGGCTTTCGTAGACCTCTTCGAGCCCGAGGTAGACGTGATCCTTGTTGGCCGGGTCGACGGCGAGGAACTGGTTGTACCAGGCCTGGATGCCAGGTCCGTAACCCTTGGTGCCGATGCGCTTCCACAGCTGCGCCGAGCCGCTGTTGGCCAGCTGCTCGGATTGCGCGATCTGAGTCCACGGGCCGCTTGCGTCACCGTTGGCGGAGGAGAAGGCACCCCTGAGGAGGGTCTTGCCGTTGGTGCCGACGTTCAGCAGATACGGGCTCTGCACTACTGCGTACAGGCGATCGCCGCCCGCCGAGTATGCGAGCGTGGTGCGGCCTTCGTCCTTGGCCGCCGGCCAGCCCTGCGGGCTGGATAGGAACGTGAAGGTGGCGCCACCGTCATTCGAGAGATAGAGACCGTTGGTCGGCGCGCCGGCGCGCCAGCCGGCCACCGCCAGCACCTGCTGGCCACTGGTGCCGGGCCGGACGGCGACGTCGCTGATCAGGTTGCCGACCTTCAGGTTGAAATTGCCGCCGCTCGGCGGTCCCGCCGGCTGGAGCAGCGTCGCCCACGAGCCGGAGCTGGAGGTTGTGCTGTGGCTGTACAGGCCGTGCGAGGTGGCAGCCAGAACCTTGTTGCCGTCCTGAGCAAGCCTGAAGATGAGCGCCCCGTTGAGCTCTGAGCCGCCGACGGACGTCCACGAGGTGCCGGCGTCGCTCGATGCCAGCACGCCGATTCCCGCGTAGCTGTCGGAGCTCGTGTTGGCCTCACCGGTGCCGGCGTACAGCGTGTACCCGGACGTCGTCGGCACCACGAGTAGGGCGCCGATCGATAGCGTGCCTTGCGAGTCGAACAGCGGCTTCCATGTCGTGCCGCCGTCGGTCGACCGCCACACGCCGCCATCCGCGGCACCCGCAAACAGAGTGGTTCCGTCGGGAGACGCGGCCAGCGCCGTCATGCGGCCGGCGACGTAACGGTCACCCGCTCCCGAGTTGCTGAAGTTGCTGGTCGGGTCGATGTACTGCGGGCTGTCGGAGAAGTCGACGCCCGCCGCGCCTGAGGGGTTGGTGCGCTCGGTCCAGGCGCCACCGACGGTCCCCAGGGAGCCGGCCTGGCCGGCCACTGCCGCGAACGCGTTCGCGTTCACCGCGCCGTTGGGCGCGAGGCGCTGGGACGTGAACCAGTCGGCGGCGTCGGCCGCGTCCTGGCTTTCCTGCCCGGTGACGTCGTGTGGCCCGATCGCGCTTCCCGCCGACGCTGGAGCGAGGCTCCCCGCGACGAGGACCGCGGCCGAAGAAAACAAGAAAAGGAGCCGACGCATGCACCCACCCCCTGAAGAAACGGCACGCCGTCGCGCGCCACCACCGATGGACACTCCGGAGCCCCCTGCTCCGAAACTCAGGCAGCGATTTTCAGGAAGCATTCATCCCAAAGTCAAGTCGGCGCCGTGCCGGCGCCCCCCACTAAGCTGAGGCGCGTGTTCGACCTCGACAGCCTTTCGGGCGTGCTGGTCGCGCTTGCCTCGCCGGTGACGAGGGACGGCGCCATCGACGAAGCGGCCACCGCCAGGCTGGTCGACCACGTGCTGGCCGGCGGCGTGCAGGGCGTCCTCGCCCTTGGATCGACAGGCGAAACGGCATCGCTCGACGAGCCCTCGCGTCGCCGGCTCCTGGCCGCTGTCGTCAAGGCGGCGGGCGGCAACGTCCCAGTTTTCTGCGGCGTGGCGCAGCCGCAGCTCTCTGTGGCGCGGGCCGAGATCGAGGCTGCCGCACGACTGGGCGCGGACGCCGCGCTGGTCGCCCCTCCCTTCTACTACCCCACCGACCAGGCCGGCGTCCTGGGCTTCTTTCGCCAGGTGGCGGAGGGATCGGCGCTGCCGATCTTCGTCTACAACATTCCGCAGTTCACCAAGGTGACTGTCGAGCCGGCCACGCTCGCCAGCCTCGCCCACGAAGGCACCGTGCAAGGGATCAAGGATTCCAGTCGCGACTTCGAGTATTTCGAAGCCGTCTGCATGGCGACGCGGGACCTGCCCGCATTTCGCGTCTTCACCGGCAGCGACACGATGCTGCTCGCATCGCTCGCAGTGGGTGGTGCCGGGACGATCTGCGGCGCGGCCAACATCGCTCCGGCTCTGGTGGTGCGGATCTACGACGAGTACCGCCGCGGCGACCTGGCGGCCGCGCGCCGGAGCCAGGACGAGCTGTACGAGCTGGTCATGGCCGTGCGCGACGGCGTATTCCCCCTGGCGATCAAAGCAGCCCTGCAGATGCTTGGCGTGTGCGAACCTTGGTCGGCTCCGCCGGTGCGGGCGCTGGACGACCAGGCCCAAACGCGATTGCGGGAGAGGATGACGAGGCTTAGCCTGCTCAGGGATTAGTCTTCACGCCCCTCACCCCAGCCCTCTCCCCTGAGAGGGAGGGAGATTGGGCCATGCGTCCCCCCAGATACATGGCCC
>VBGE01000240.1 GCA_005880345.1 Chloroflexota bacterium
CACGGCCGGCACGATGGGAGGCAGGTGGAGGGTATGCACGATGGGAACTTCGAGTCGCAGCTCGAACGCCGGCGCGTCGAAAGCATGCTGGCTCACGACGTCGACGCGATCCCCGGCGATGCGCTCGAACATCGCCGCCAGGGCGGCGGCGACGCCCGGCGCAGGCGGCGGAGCCGCGCCACCGGGCATGACCAGCGCCGCCTGCGCGTCGCGTGGCGCGGGCACTGTTGCAAGACGAACGCCGGGCACTTCGGAACCCTCGGCGCAGTGCAGGGTCACGTCGTGCCCTCGACGCGCGAGCCCGAGGGCAAGATCGCAGATGAACGCCTGGGCGCCGCCCAGCTGAGCGGGGCGCAGTGGAGTGACGGGCGAAGCGACAACCGCGATCCTCATCGTGCGGTCTTAGTCTGAGCGGCGAGTTCGTGGACTACGCAGAGGCGGTCGAGAAGGCCCCACCCGGCTGGCGGCACTTCGGCATCCATGACGTCGCGCGGCTGCCTGACGACGTGCGGACCCGCGAGCTGTCACGCATTCCCTCCGGCGAGCCGGATGACCGCGTCGTGCGGGCGTTGTTCTGGACCCTGGTGTATCACCTCGAGCCCGAACGATGGGACGAGCTCGCGCGCTACGAGCCGATCCATCCCGCGGTGATCGAGGCGCTGCCGCTTGATGTCGAGATGGCGCTCGACGTGGGCGCAGGCAGCGGCCGCTTGACCCGGCATCTCGTCGACCGCAGCCGCGAGGTCGTGGCGGTCGAGCCGTCGCGCGGGCTGCGCGCGATCCTCTCCCGCCGGCTGCCCACCGTTCGTGTGCTCGACGGATGGGCGGACGCTCTTCCGCTCGACGAGGGATCGTGTCACCTCACCACGGCCTGCGGCGCCCTGGGGCCTGAGCCCGCGATTCTGGCCGAGCTGCGGCGTGTCACGGCGCCCGGCGGCTGGATGGCGCTGATCAACCCAGAGCAGCCCGAGTGGTTCGCTGCCCATGGCTGGCGGCGCATGACCGCGCCGCCGGTTCCGGTGCCGCCCCACCCCCGATGGATCGATGAGTTCTTCGGTCCGCCCGAGCCTCCGCGAGACCTGCTGACGATGCAGGTGGGCGGCTAGATCATCTTGCGAACGCAGTCGGGACAGCCTTCGGCCTCTCGAACCGCGTCCGCCTTGAGCAGGAGACCGACCAGCTTGCCGTCGAGAGTCGTCACGGGCGAGCTCTCCAGCTTGTGCCCGGTCAGGTAGTCGGCCATCTCTTTGATGGGCACGTAAGGGCGGAACGTGCTCGGACCCGGGCGCATCGCCTCCTCGATCGACAGCTCACCCTCCTTGGCGAGCTCCGCCGCCCGAAGAAGACCGAGCACGACGCGCTCACCGTCCACGACGACGGCCGCATCCCAACCTGCACCGCGAGCGCGGTCGCGCACATCGGCCAGCCGATCGGCCGGAGCGCACACCGGCACGTCCTTGCGCGCCACGGTGCCGGCCCGGGGGCGCGTCGAGTTTTCACCTTCGGTCGGCCTGCCCGACGCCATCCAGTCGAGCTTGCCCGGCTTGTACTCGTGGACCTGCCGGAAACCGAGGAGCTCGAGCCGCGCCGCGGCCCTGGGCGCCATGTCTCAAGCCATGTCCCAGCAGTAGACGATCAGGTCGCGACTCGGATCGAGCTGCTTCGCCGACTCACGATTGACCTGGCGCAGCGGAATGCTGATCGCGCCGGGGAGGTGGTCCTCTTTGTACTCGTCTGCAGGCAGAACCTCGACCAGCTGGGCTCCACGCGCCACGAGCTCCTGGAGCTGATCTCGATCGATCAGCGTGGCCACGAAATGATCGTAGTGGCTAGGCCGGCGTCGCCGAGACCGGTTCTTTCTCCGCCACCGGCTGCGCCCTGGCTGAATTCTGGATGCCGACCGCGTTCACCACGGCGCCGACCAGAAGCAATGCCGCGCCGATCAGCATGGCCAGGTGGAATGAGCTCGTCGACGCGTCGCGTACGGCGGCCACCAGGCTCGTGTCGGTCGGGGTGTTCAGCGGGCTGACCTGGTTGCGAAAGCTCTCGGACGAAACGTCGACGCCGGTCAGGCGCGAGGCCAGGCTGGCGTAGAAGGTCGCCGTCAAGAAGACGAAGATCAGCGCGCCTGCAAGCTGCGGACCTACGCGGGAGATTGCATTGTTGATCGCGGAGCCCAGCCCGGAATTGCGCACGGGCACCGACGTCATCAGAGCGGTGGTCAGCGGCGCCACCAGGATGCAGATGCCGACTCCGAAGATGATCGAGCCGGGCAGGAAGTCGGTGAAGTACGCCAGGGGCGGCAGGTATGTGCTCGGGTCGCCCGGCTGCAGCTTCCACGGCGTGCTGTTCGACGGCACCCGCGCATACCACAGCACTCCGACCGCCATGACCAGCGGCCCGATGGCCATGAAGATGCGGGGGCCATATCGCGAGGCGAGTGTGCCGAAACGTCGGGACAGGAAGATGAGAAACAGCGAGCCCGGTATGCCGCCGGCGCCCGCGGCGGCGGCCGTGTAGCCGAGCGTGCCCTGCTGGA
>VBGE01000241.1 GCA_005880345.1 Chloroflexota bacterium
CGGCTGACGAGGCCCCCGATGAGCGGCCGCGCAACGTCAGCGGCGTGGCCCACATCAAGCGCGGCGATGCCGACGCCGCGCTGCGGCAGTCCGATGTCGTGGTCAGGGGCACGTACCGCATCGCCGGCGCGCACCACTCCTTCCTCGAGACGCACACCGCGGCGGCGAGGCCCGAGCCCGACGGCGGCCTCACGATCTGGTCGCCGACGCAGGGACCATTCGTCGTCCGCGACAGTGTCGCCGCGCTCGTGGGCCTGCCTCCCCGCAAGGTTCGCGTCGTCCCGATGCCGGTCGGCGGCGGCTTCGGCGGCAAGATCGAGCTTCTCGAGCCACTCCTTGCGCTGCTCGCCCTTCGC
>VBGE01000242.1 GCA_005880345.1 Chloroflexota bacterium
GGTCCGCCTGGCCCTGGCGCGGTCGCAAGAGTTCGTCGTCGGCCGTCCTGCGCCCGGCGCGCAGCTCGACCTCGAGCTCGGGGCTCGGCAGGATGGCGAGCTCGTCGCGCTGCGGGCGCGCTACCACTACGACAACGGCGCGACCGCGGGTTGGCACGCGGGCCTGACGGGCAACTTCCTTGCCGGGACCTACCGCATCCCCAACCTCGACGTCCAGGGCTATGAGGTGGCCGCGAACAAGACGCCCGTCGACGCTTACCGCGCCCCCGGCGCCACCCAGGCGTTCTTCGCCCTCGAGTCGGCCATGGACGAGCTGGCCGCGAAGCTGGACCTGGATCCCATCGATCTCCGCCTGCGCAACGTTTCGCGCGAGGGCGATCCGACTGTCGACGGACACCGATGGCCGCGCATCGCGTCGGTCGAGGTGCTCGAAGAAGCCAAGCGCCACCCGCTTTACACGACTCCCACCGAGGACGGCGAAGCCGTCGGCGTGGCGCTCGGCGCCTGGGGCGGCGCACGCTCTCCATCCGCCGCGGGCTGCCGGGTCGAGCCCGACGGCACCCTTTCCGTGCTCATCGGCTCGCCTGACATCAGCGGCACGGCGACCGGCCTGGCGATCATCGCAGCCGAGGCGTTCGGGATCGACCCGGATCGGGTGCATGTCGAGGTGGGCGACACGACGACGGCGCCGCACAGCGCCACCTCCAGTGGCAGCCAGGTGACGTACAGCGTCGGTCCAGCGGTCTACGAGGCCGCCCAGGAGGCGCGCCGGCAGCTGCTCGAGATCGCGACCGAAGAGCTCGAAGCAGCGCCGGAGGACCTCGAGATCGTCGACGGCCGCGTCGCGGTCAAGGGAGCCCCGAGCCGCTCGGTGGAGATCACCAAGCTCGTCGCGATGAGCACCGAGTTCATGGGCCGGCACAAGCCCATCCAGGCCAGCGGCCGGTCCGCGGTCCAGGCGGCGTCGCCCATGTTCACCGTCCACATCGCCAGGGTCAAGCTCGACCGCGAGACAGGAGCGGTGAAGCTGGCGGGCTACGCGGCGATCCAGGACGTGGGCCACGCCATCAACCCGCCTGAGGTCGAAGGCCAGATCCACGGCGGGTCGGTCCAGGGGCTCGGCCGCGCGCTGGGCGAGCAGCTCGTCTACGACCGCGACGGCCAGCTGCGCAGTGGTTCGTTCCTGGACTACGAGATCCCCGCGGCGGACCAGGTGCCGGACATCGACGTCAGGCTCATCGAAGTGCCGTCGCCGGTCGGGCCGCTGGGCGCCAAGGGAGTCGGCGAGCCACCCGCGATCCCGGGCACGGCCGCGCTCGCCAACGCGGTGTCGCGTGCGGCCGGCGTGCGGGTGCGCGAGGCGCCGATCGACCGGTTCCAACTGGTTTCCGGCCCCTCCGGCCCTTCGAACCACCTCCCCATAAATGGGAAGGACAAGGCCACCTCCCCATGAATGGGGAGGACACTTCCGACGGACGGTAGCCTTCGCGGCTACGTAGGCCGGACCCTGGACGCCGAGCGCCACCTTGCCGAGAATTCGCCGCACGGCCTGACCGTCCCTCTCGCACACGGCCGCGGCAAGCTGCACTACGTCTCGCCTTCGCGCGAGCAGTACGAGAAGTACTACTCGGTCATGGCCAACCCCGTGCTCTGGTTCATCCAGCATTACCTGTGGGACCTCGGCACCGAGCCGGTCATCGACGACAGGATCCACCAGGCGTGGACGGACGGGTACGTGCAGGTGAACATGCAGGTGGCCGAGAAGGTGATCGAGCTGGCGCATGCATCGCATGAGTCGCCGCTCGTGCTCGTCCAGGACTACCAGCTCTACCTGGTCCCACGCATCGTGCGGGAGGCGTTGCCCAACGCGATCATCCAGCACTTCATCCACGTGCCATGGCCGACCGCGCAGTACTGGAAGGTGCTGCCAAAGCACATGCGCGACCCCATCGTCGAGGGCTTGCTCGGCTGCAACGTCATCGGCTTTCAGTCGAGCGGAGACGTGCGCAACTTTTTATTGACGTGCGAGGAGAACCTCGGCTTGCAGGTCGATGAGCACGAACGGGCGGTCGTCGCCGACGGCCGCGTGGTTTACGCCCGGCACTATCCGATCTCGGTCGACGTGGATGCGACGACGCGCCTGGCCTCCTCACGCGGCGTCAAGCGTCAGGAAGAGGACCTCGCGACCTGGCGACCGCCGTTCCTCATCGCGCGGATCGACCGCACGGACCCGTCGAAGAACATCGTGCGCGGATTCATCGCGTACGAGAAGCTGCTCCGGTATCACCCCGAGCTGAAGGGCAAGGTGCAGTTCTGGGCATTCCTGCAACCTTCCCGGCAGGACGTCACCGCGTATGCGCGATACACGCGGCAGATCAGGCAGACGGCCGCCCGCATCAACAGCGAGCAGGGCTCAGACGAGTGGCAGCCGATCAGGCTCGAGATCGCAGAGAGCGAGCGCAAGGCGATGGCGGCGCTGAAGAACTTCGACGTGCTGCTGGTGAACCCTGTTTACGACGGGCTGAACCTCGTCGCGAAGGAGGGCTCACTGGTCAATCAGAAGGACGGTGTGATCGTGCTCTCGGAAAACGCCGGCGCGCACGAAGAGCTGCGCGGCAACGTGCTCTCCGTCAACCCGTTCGACGTCGAGGCGACAGCTGCGGCGATGTACACGGGGCTGACCATGTCCGCTGAGGAGAGGCACCGACTCAACGAAGGCGCGCGCAGCGTAGTGCGGGCCAACGACATCGCGCGGTGGATCAGCAACCAGGTGCAGGACCTTCGAGACCTGACCTCAGTCAGGATGCCTGCTTAGCCCACTCCACGATCTCTCGCAGCACGGCGGTTGCGGCGTCCGGACTTGCCACCACCAGGTCGCACCTGTCGAACAGATCCTGCGGCGCCTCCGGCGACCACACGCCGACGGCCATGTGCGGGATCTCGAGCGAGCTGACGTACTCGAACAGCGAGCGATCGTTCTCGTCGTCGCCGAAGCACACGACGCCCCCTGGATCCTCACTGGGCAAGAGCGCGGCGAGCGCCGGGCCTTTGCCGGCCTTCCGCGCGTGAACCTCGACCACCTTGCGACCGAGCGCCGCCTCGAGCCGCGACGAATCGAGCAGCGGCTGCAGCAAGGCCAGCATCTCCTGGCCGCTCAGGTTGGTGTTCCGGAAGTGCACGGCGGTGCTCGCAGGCTTCACCTCGAGCCACGCGCCGGGAATGCGCTCGAGCAACCTGCTCGTGTCTGCGTTGAATCGGTCGAGCGCCTCCTTCTGCGCGTGACGCGGAAGGGCGAGGCCGCTGTCACCGATCAGGCGCACACCATGGACCGGGACAAGTGTTTCCAGCTGCGCGGGCGGGCGGCTGCTCAGGACGATGACGTCGGCCAGGAGCGGGACGAGCTCTCGCAGCGCCTCGAGCGCTTCGGGCCTGGCCCTAGCCGCCGACGGGTCCGGCACGATCTCGGCCAGGGTGCCGTCGAAGTCGGTAACCAGGATCAGCTCGCCTGGCGGCACCTGCGCTACAGGTGAACCCTGCCAGGCGTGAGTTATCTCCTGCTCGGTTTCTTGGATCATCCCCCTCAATACAAACGCGGCCGGTGCCGCTCGATTACCGATTTGAGCTCGGGAACTGAGTCCAGCGTACCGAACGTGTGGCCCCAACTGCCACTCACGCGCGATCTCACGAACAATTCGGCGACGGCCGCATCGCCGTGCCGTACGAGAAGGGATGCCTGGAGCACTACGGCCATATGTTCGACCAGGCGCCGTGCATGTGACTCTTCCGTACTCGATCTGCGCAAATCTCTAGTCAGCTCCTCGATCGCACGGTCGAGGTCTGGATTTTGACCTTTCGCCAAATCGATCTCGGCGATGTACGCGGTCACGGTATCGGGCTCGCGCTGCATCGCGCGCAACACATCGAGCGCGTTGACGTTGCCCGACCCTTCCCAGATCGAGTTGAGCGGAGCTTCGCGATAGAGGCGCGGCAGGATCGACTCTTCGACATAACCGTTGCCGCCGTGACACTCGAGCGCTTCGGCCACCACGGCAATCGCGCGCTTGCAGGTCCAGAACTTTCCGATCGCCACACCGATGCGCTTGAAATGCGCCTCCGTTGTGTCGTCCGCGCGGTCGAACGCGCCCGCCAGTCGCATCATCAGCAGAGTCGTCGCCTCCGACTCGACGGCGATGTCCGCGAGGACGTTCACCATCAATGGCTGATCGCTGAGCAGCTTGCCGAATGCCTTGCGATGGGCTGTGTGATGCGTCGCCTGGGCCACGGCCTGGCGCATGAGAGACGCAGAACCGATCACGCAGTCAAGCCGCGTGTGGTTGACCATCTCGAGAATCGTCCTGACGCCGTTGCCCTCTTCCCCGATGAGTACCGCCCACGCGTTGTCGAGGGCGATCTCCGAAGAAGCGTTGGAGCGGTTGCCCAGCTTGTCCTTGAGCCGCTCGATGTGAAACGCGTTGCGCGTTCCGTCGGGGAGGACTCGTGGCAGCAGAAAGCACGACAGTCCTGCGGGCGCCTGCGCCAGGACGAGGAACGCGTCGCACATCGGCGCGGAGCAGAACCATTTGCTGCCGGTCAGAAGGTGCTCGCCGTTGGAGCCGGTCGGCGTGGCGCGCGTGGTGTTGGCGCGCACGTCGGAGCCTCCCTGGCGCTCCGTCATCGCCATGCCGAACAGCACGCCCTTCTTGGTGCCGGCCTGCCGCAGCCCGGGGTCGTAGTCGAGGGTGGTCAAGAGCGGTTCCCATTGAGCCGCGAGCTTCGGTTCCCGGCGCAGGGCCGGCACTGCCGCATAGGTCATCGAAACAGGGCAGCCGTGTCCGCCTTCGACCTGCGACCAGACGTAGAACGCCGCCGCGCGTGCCGCATGCGCGCCGGGCCTGGGTTCGCGCCACGGCAGCGAGTGGAGGCCATGCCCGATCGCCACTCGCATGAGCTCGTGCCATGCCGGATGGAACTCGACCTCGTCGATGCGGTTGCCGAAGCGGTCGTGGGTGCGCAGCTGCGGCGGGTTGGCGTTGGCCTGGAAGCCCCAGTCGATCGCCTGCTGCGTGCCGGCGAGCGAGCCGAGGTCGCTGACCAGCTCGTGCGCCCAGGCGGCGCCCTCGCGCTCGAGCGACTCGCGCAGGGGCGCGTCGGATTCGAACAGGTTGTAGTCGACGAGCGGCGGCGGCTGGTTGGCGCTCAATGCTCGAAATCGATCATCCGATTTCGTGGGCTACCTCGGCGATGAGACGCAGCTGCTCCTTGCGCTCGGCGTGGTCGGGCATCACCGGCCAGACGATCAGCGTGTCGACGCCGGCGTCCTGGAAGGCCTTGATCTTGGCTTTGGCGCGATCGCGCGGCCCGACGATGGTGACCAG
>VBGE01000243.1 GCA_005880345.1 Chloroflexota bacterium
CAGGATGGGTTTCGCTGGATCGACCTCTCCAAGGACAATCGCGAGATGATTTTCATGCCTGAGTACGTCCTCGTACGCGTAGAGCCTCCATAGCATTTCGGGCTCACCAAGCGGAATGGTGGCCTCGACGCGCCTGGCCACGAGCTTTTCGTTGCGGCGGCGGTAAGCGATGAGCTGCTCGACAGTGATGACGTTGATGTCGTGCTGCTTGGCGAAGGCTTCGATGTCTGGCATGCGGGCCATCGTGCCGTCGGGCTTCATGAGCTCGGTGATGACGCCTGCCGGGTAGAGACCTGCCAGCGTGGCGAGGTCGACGGCGGCTTCGGTCTGGCCGGCCCTCGTGAGCACGCCGCCCTCGGCCGCTCGCAGGGGAAACGTGTGGCCGGGCATGGCGAAGTCGGATGGCTTGGCGTCGCGGTCGACGACCTTGCGGATCGTGTTGGCGCGATCGTGCGCGGATGCCCCTGTGGTCGTGACGTCTCTGGCGTCGATGCTCACGCTGAAGGCGGTGCCGAGGCGGCTCGTGTTCCGCTCGACCATCGGCGCAATGCCGAGCTCGTCGAGACGCTTGGCCTTGATGGGCAGGCAGACGAGACCCGAGCCGTGGTGGGTCATGAAACTGATGTGGTCTGGGGTGACGAGCTGGGCGGCGACGACGAGGTCGCCCTCGTTCTCGCGGTCCTCATCGTCGACCACGATCACGAACTTGCCCTGTTTGAAGTCGGCGACGGCCTCGGGGACGGTGGCAAGGGTCATGTGGCTTGACGAAGTCTACCGGCGGAGGTTTCGGGCCACGTAACGAGCAATGACGTCGGCTTCGAGGTTCACCAGGGAGCCCTCACGGTAGGCGCCGGCGATCGTGTGCTGCAGTGTGAAAGGGATGAGGGCGACTCTGAACGTGCCTGGCGGGTGGTCGACATCGGCGACTGTCAGGCTGATGCCGTCGACGGCGATCGAGCCCTTGGTCGCGACGAATCGGGACAGGGCGGTGGGCAGCTCGATCGTGACCTCCTTGCCCTGCTTCGCCTCGTGCACCGCCATCACGGTCGCGGTGGCATCGATGTGGCCCTCGACCAGGTGGCCGTCGAGAGTGGCCGCGGCCGTCGCCGCGAGCGGGAGCTCGAGGTTCACCTCTTGTCCGCTCCTCAGCCTGCCCAGGTTGGTCCGGCGCAGAGTCTCGGGCACCACGTCGGCGTAGAACACGGGACCCTTCTTCCGGACCACCGTGAGGCAGGCGCCGTTGACGGCGACGCTGCTGCCTCGCTTCAGGTGACGCGCGATGCCTGCGTGGTCGATACCCAGGCGCGCGGCATCGGTCTCGACGACCTTGGCGACGGCGCTAACGATCCCCGTGAACATCCACGTACCCGGTCAAGAGGATGTCATCCCCGAGACGGACCATGTCGAGGTTGGTCAGCCGGGTGGCCTGGTCTAGCTTGGCGAAGCCTTCACCGCCCAGCGGGCCGGGCGCCTGGCGGCCGCCGATGAGCCTCGGCGCAACGTAGGCGTGCACTTTGTCCACGAGGCTCTCGGCGAACATTGCCGCGTGGATCTCACCGCCACCTTCGACCAGGACGCTGAGGATGTCTCGCTTGCCCAGCTCGTCGAGCAGCGCTGGGAGGGAGACACGGCCCGTTTCGGTGGCGGGAAGCTTGACCACCTCCGCGAGGCCGACGCGTCCGGGTTTGGTGGTGGCGATCAGGGTGTTGGGGCCGACCACCTTCGCCGACTGGCGAATGCGCAACTGCGAGTCGAGCACGACCCGAAGCGGCTGGCGAAGCCCGGCCCCATCCTGTCGCGCGGTCAGCTCGGGGTCGTCGGCCATGACCGTGTTGATGCCGACCAGGATGGCGTCGTGCTCGTGCCTCAGGCGATGGCCGTGCCGGCGAGCCTCGTCGCCCGTGATCCAGCGCGACTCACCAGTGCGAGTGGCGATCTTGCCATCGAGGCTCATGGCGAATTTGGCGGTCACGAATGGCCGGCCGGTGAGGCGGTGCTTGACATAGAACTCGTTGAGGCGCTCGGCGCGATCCTGGTAGACGCCGACGATCGTGGCGACGCCCGCTTGCTGGAGTGCGTTGACGCCGGCTCCGCGCACGCGGTGATCGGGATCGGTCATCGAGATCACGACCCGGCGGACGCCGGCCTCGATCAAGGCGTTGGCGCAAGATGGCTCGCGGTGGGTGTGCGTGCACGGCTCGAGGCTGACGTAGACGGTTCCGCCTCGTGCGCGGTCGCCGGCCTCGCGTAAAGCGGCTTCCTCCGCGTGGGCCTGTCCCCTGGCCTTGTGATACCCCTCGCCGGCGAGGTGGCCATCCCTGTCCAGGACGACGGCACCAACCATCGGGTTGGGGCTCGTGCGAAAATCCGCCTGGCGCGCCAATTCGAGGGCGCGTGCCGACCAATGAAGGTCGGCGCCACGGTCTCCGGACAACGGATGTGGCTCAGCTTTCATTGCACAACCGAATTAGGTCTATGAGATTCTCCAGCATTGCTTTTGAGCGCCTGGATCCACTTCTAAGTCTCCTCAGAAACAACTGAAGAGTGAGTTATAGGTGAACAAGCCCTCGGGCTATTAGTACCGGTCAGCTCAAAGAATTACTTCTCTTACACCTCCGGCCTATCAACCTGCTGGTCTAGCAGGGCCCTTACCCGGTTAACCCGGTGGGAAACCTTATCTTGGAGTTGGCTTCGCACTTAGATGCTTTCAGCGCTTATCCAAACCGGCCATGGCTACCCGACGCTGCCACTGGCGTGACAATCGGTACACTAGCGGGCCGTTCAACCCGGTCCTCTCGTACTAGGGTCAACCCTCCTCAAGTCTCCTACGCCCACGGCGGATAGGGACCGAACTGTCTCACGACGTTCTAAACCCAGCTCGCGTACCGCTTTAATGGGCGAACAGCCCAACCCTTGGGACCGACTCCAGCCCCAGGATGCGACTAGCGCACATCGAGGTGCCAAAACGGGCCGTCGATGTGAACTCTTGGGCCCGATAAGCCTGTTATCCCCGGGGTAACTTTTATCCGTTGAGCGACGGCCATTCCACACCGGGCCGTCGGATCACTATGCCCGACTTTCGTCTCTGCTCGACTCGTTTGTCTCACAGTCAAGCTCCCTTATGCCATTGCACTCTGCGCCTGATTTCCGCCCAGGCTGAGGGAACCTTTGGGCGCCTCCGTTACATTTTGGGAGGCGACCGCCCCAGTCAAACTACCCGCCAGGCACTGTCCGGAGCCCCGATCAGGGGCACCGTTAGAGCTAAAGTTCAGCGAGGCTGGTATTCCACTGTTGGCTCCACCCAGGCTGACGCCTGAGCTTCATAGCCTCCCAGCTATCCTCTACACGCTAAACCCCAGTCCAATGCCAAGGTGTAGTAAAGCTCCACGGGGTCTTTCCGTCCTGCCGCGGGTAACCTGTATCTTCACAGGTATT
>VBGE01000244.1 GCA_005880345.1 Chloroflexota bacterium
GCCGACGATTGGCAGCGGCAGGGCATCGGAACAAGACTGGTCGCCGCGCTGGCAGCGCGCGCGGCAGCCGAGGGCATCACGCGCTTCTCGGTCGACATCCAGGGCGACAACTACGGGGCGTTGCGTCTTTTCAAGCGGGCCGCGCCAGGATCGCGGCTGACTTTCTCGAGCGGCATCGGCGAAGGCTTCATTCCCCTGGCCGGTGGTGAGGACCAATGACGGAGCGCGATCGAATCGAGGTCTTGCGCCGGGTCGAACCTCTTGCTTCGCTGAGCAATTCGTCGCTGCGATCGCTGCTGCCTTTCCTCGATGAGGTCCGCGTCGCGCCAGGCGCGCTGATCGCCGACGAAGGGGGTCTATGCCACGAGCTCGTCATCGTCGCCGAAGGCCGGCTCGAGGCATGCAAGCAAGGCGTCGCGTCATCTATCGGACCCGGCGAAGCGCTCGGCTGGGACGAGATGCGCGATCGCGGCCGTCACAACGCGACGGTGCGTGCGATCACGCCCGCCCGCCTGCTCGTGATGAGCCACGAGCAGTTCCGCGCGGCGGATGGAGTCAGCCCGCGGCCCGTGAATGCGTCATCCCGGCGCCACCTGCGAGAGTTCGCCGCAGGCTGACCGCGACCCACATCCGGTAAGGGCGCCAGCCCTCGGCAATCCGCTCGAGCTCGCCGATATCCGGGTCGTGGGTCAGCCTGTATTCCGTGCGCACCGCTCCGAGCAGACGGCGTTCACTGGTGGGCAGCTCGTCGACCGCGCTCAGCGCGCGGAGCCGGATGAGCTGAGAGCCGAACTCGCCGATGCCCGGCAGCCGTTTCAAGGTCTCGAGGGATTCGCCGTGCGGCATCCGGCGCAGCGCCTCAGTGTCGAGGTCCCCCGCCAGCGCTGCGCGACCCAGGGCGTTGAGGTATTCGACCTTGCGACCGAACAAGCCCTGAAAACCCTTCAGGTGCGCGATGACCTCAGGCGCTGGAAAACAGAAGAGCCTGTGTCCGTGGATGTCGATCGATGCGCCGAGCTCGCGACACATACGCTCTTTGATGGACTGCGCCTGTCGCGTAGTGATGCGCGATGAGATGAGACACCATGCTGCGGCCTCATACGCATTGGACCAGTTGACCGGCCGGAAGCCCGGGAACATCAGCTGCAGCCTGGCCACCACACTGTCGCGTTCAGCCACGTTCGGCCATTCGCGACCATCGACGTCGAGGCTCAGGATTCGCGCGGTCTGCGCCGCGACCGCGTCGACCGCCGGCTCACCGTAGACAGTTCCGGTCACGACACCCGACGCGTCCTGGGTCAGGCAGACGCCGGCCGGAATCCAGTCCCCATCGGTCAGAAACGCGAGGTGCAGGTGGCCTTCGGTCTTGCCCCCGTCGGAGGGCGCCTCATGCCATGCGTCGATGAACCCCGCGCTTTCCCTCAGCGAGTAGCCGCCGAGCGGCTCGAGACGAAACGAGTGCTGGTTACGCGAGCTTGATGCGGTTCGCGCGAGGGCCTTTCTGGCTCGCTTCGATCTCGAAGCTGACCCGCTCACCGCCGGCCAGCGAGTCGAAGTTCACGCTCGAGTCGAGACCGGTCCGGTGGAAGAAATACTCCTTTCCGTCCTCGGCCGCGATGAAGCCGAAGCCGCGATCGGAGACGAGCTTTTTGACCGTCCCTGTCGGCATCGAAATCTCCTCTTCTCGAAAGCTAGTCCGCGAACGCCCGGGCCCTTTCGAGAAGAACCGACCACGGCGATCATCACCCGACCAGGGGGACGGAATTACCTTACCACCGGCCTAACGGCCCGGCAGAACAAACGATCAGACGGCCAGCAGAGCGACCCCGACGAGTGTCGCCAGCGCGCCCGACAGCTTCATCCCAGCCCTTCCCCGCTCGCCCAGGCGCCACACGCCCCACACCGCGACAGCCACGATCGCGATCTCGCGGACGGGCGCAACCACCGCCAGCGGAGCGAAGCTCAACGCGTAGAGGACGAGGAAGTAGCCGGCCCACATGAATGCGCCGATGATCGTGGCCTGGCCCCAGCGTGGCGGAGCCGCGTTGCCTGCCGCGCGGTAAAGGCCAAGCTTCGACGCAACCCACAGCGACAGCGGGAGCTCGACGGCCATCAGCGCAAAGAGCAGCCACGCGTAGAACCATGGCGTCGCAAGCCGCACCCCAACCCGGTCGAGCGACGTGTATGCCGCGATCGCGACGCCGGTGAGCAACGCCGGGACTGTGGCGCGGCCCGTCGCCTGGGACAAGGTGACTGCCAGGATGCCGATCAGGAGCAGCGCAACGCCGGCCAGCTGCGGTGTGGTCAATCGCTCGCCCAGGATCAACAACCCCACCACCACGCTGAGCAGCGGCGCCGACCCGCGCGCGATGGGGTAGACCGCGGACAGCTCCCCTCGCCGGTACGCGGTCGACAGCAGCCAGAGGTAGGTCGTCTCCAGGACGGACGACATCAGGCACAGGCCGGCCGCCGCGGGGTTGAGGGCGGGCCGGCCGAAGACCAGCCATGCCGGCACGAGCGCGATTGTCGCGACCAGCGCGGACGTCAAGGTGACGCGCCGAAAGGTCGTGATCGGATCTCCGCTCACCTTGACCAGGACGTTCCATGTCCCGTGCAAGACCGCGGCGACGAGTGCGAGCCCGACCGCGAGCGCGATCACCGCGCTAGGCCGAACGCTGCGGGCGGGCGAGCAGCCGGCCCACGAGGCGGAACACCTCGGGGTTGACGACCAGTCCGTTGTGCGTGCCCCACACCGGCATCGCGGGGATGTCGGGGCGCAGGCATGAACGGAAGTTGACCACGTCGTCGGTCCTGGTGTAGATCGACGTCGTCGGCACCAACGGCGCGAGCTTCAGGTCGTAGGTGAAGCGGCCTTCGGCGTTGAGGCGCCGGCCGTACGCCAGCTCGTTGGCGGTCCGCACGAAGCCGACCGCGTGATGTGTCAACGCGGCGAGGTCTGTCCAGTCGGCCAGCGGAGAGCCCAGGCCGATGACCTGCTCGACGATCTGCGGCCGCCTCTGCGCGAGAACCTTCGCCAGCAGGCCGCCGCGGCTGTGGCCGACCAGGCTGACACGAGATCCTGTCTCCTTCTCGATCTCCACGACCTTGCGCCGGAGTCCGGCGATGAGACGCTCCGAGTGCTGGACGTTGAAGACGATTCCGGACAGGCGCGAGGTGTAGCCGATGCGTCCGAGCCACGAGTGCATCACGCGCATCGTCCAGTCGCCGGCCAGGAATCCCGGGACGAGCAGGACGGGCCGCCCGTCGCCGCGGGGTACGCCTCGACCGCGAAACACCGGGTCACGGACCAGCGCCGAGAACTCGCGGATCGCGAGCGGGTCCCACAACCTCACAGCGAGCGATGGTAGGAGGTCGGACCCGTGCGGCTCTCAGCCGGCGTACACGCCTCCGTCAGATGCCTCTGCGACTCGGATCGGCGGCAGCGGGGTGAGGGCTGGGCCGTTGACGACGGCCGCGCTGTTGGCGGGGTCGAAGGTCGCGTGGTGGCATGGGCAGACGAGCAGCTTCTGGCTGGTGTCGTAGTTGACGGGGCAGCCGGCGTGGGTGCAGACGGCGTCGAACGCGACCACGCCGTCGGGGACCAGGACGGCCACGGCCGGATCGCCGTTCTGCGGGTTGGTGAAGTTCAAGAAACCGTGAGATTGCAGGTCACTCACCGCGCCGATCCGCGTCCCGGTCGGTGTGGCGCCGGCCGCCGGCGATGTGGTCGGTGCGCCTGACGGCGTGGCGGTGGGTTGGGTAGCGACCGAGGATGGCCGCGTGCGAGGCAGGATCGACAGGACCCACACCACCGCCACGGCGGCGCCCCCCAGCTGGACGAGGAGCCTGCGCCGCTGCATGTCCACTGGCCCCTCCGGTGGGCGGGCGGCATCTCCGAACAGAAGGGGGCGGGCGGTCAGGATGCCCTGGTCCCCGGCCAGGGCCAGGGTGATCCACGCGACGGTGTAGATGCTGTCGGAGCCCAGGAAGTACGGCTGGACGCTCCAGCTGGCGGTCAGGAAGAAGGCGAAGTTGATCAGCGCCCCCGCGGCGGCCGCCCAGCGGGTGGCGACGCCCGCCGTGACCAGGATGCCGATGGCGAGCTCGGCCGCGATCACGACGATCCCCGTCAGCTGGGGCGTGGCGAGCCCGAACGCCTGGACGAAGAAGCCGATCG
>VBGE01000245.1 GCA_005880345.1 Chloroflexota bacterium
CGAGAGGGGGGCGAGTGCGCGGCCTGAGAACTCGATGCTGGTCGAGTTCATCCTGCACGCCGAAGCGGGCCACACCCGTCTGCGGGTGGTGGAAAGCGGCTTCGACCAGGTCGATTGGACCGATGAAGAGAAAGTCACATACCTCGAGGAGCATTCCCGCGGCTGGCAGGTCATCCTGGAGCAGCTTCGCGACTACGCGCCAAGGGCGAACACGACGGCTCGCGAATGAGCCGGTCGAGCGTCGCTGAGGAGGCCCTCCTCGAGGCTGTGGCCGACACGTCGCGGCGCCGCGTCCTCGAGCTCATCCTCGCGCGCGGCGAGTCGACGCCGACGTCCCTGGCCGCACAGCTTCCATTCACCAGGCAGGCGGTGGCCAAACACCTGGCCGTGCTCGACCGCGCAGGCCTGGTTGAAAGCTCACGGCACGGTCGAGAGGTGCGCTATTCGGTGCGCCCCGAGCACGTGGATCGCGCAGCTCGCGCGATGGCCAGGGTCGCGGCGCGGTGGGACGCCCGCCTGGGCGCCATCAAACGGATGGCCGAAGCGAGCGCGACCGCCCGGCGCAGACGGCTGCACGACGGCTAGGGGTAGAGTCCCCTCTCCCGCGTCGCCCCCGCGACCCGTGAAACCGCCTGGACGTACGCAGCCATGCGCATGTCCAGCTTCCGGTCCTCCTTCGTCTTCAGCACCTCGTTGAAAGCACGCGTCAGGATCGCCTTCAACTTCTGGTTGACCTCGTGCTCGGACCAGAAGAACGACTGCAGGTCCTGAACCCACTCGAAGTACGACACCGTGACCCCACCCGCGTTGGCGAGGATGTCCGGCACGAGGAAGATGCCGCGCTCGCGGAAGATCGCGTCGGCCTCAGGCGTGGTCGGGCCGTTGGCGCCTTCCACGATGAGCGACGCCTTGACGTCGCGCGCATTGCGCGATGTCAGCTGGTTGCCGATCGCCGCCGGCACGAGCAGGTCGCAGTCGATGGTGAGAAGCTCCTGGTTGCCGACCTCGCGCGCGCCCGGAAATCCTTTCAGCGTCTTCTCGCGCGCGCGGTACTCCAGAACCCGCTTGATGGAGAGCCCGAGCGGGTTGTAGATGCCGCCGTAGTCCTCGGACACCGCGACGATCGTGCACCCGGCCTCTTCGAGCAGCTTGGCACTGATGCTGCCGACGTTGCCGAAGCCCTGGACGGCCACCTTCGTCTGGTGCGGCGGGCGGCCGAGGTGCTCGAGCGCCGCCACCGCGCAGATGGTGACGCCGCGCCCGGTCGCCTCGATGCGGCCTGCCGAGCCGCCCACCTCGATCGGCTTGCCGGTGACAGACGCCGGCACCGAGTAACCGAGGTGCATGGAAAGCGTGTCCATGATCCAGGCCATGGTCTGGCCATCCGTGTTCACGTCCGGGGCCGGGATGTCGCGGTCGGCGCCGATCAGGATCGAGATCTCCGTCGCGAACCGCCTCGTCATGTGCTCGAGCTCGTTGAGCGAGAGCTCGCGCGGGTTGACGATGATGCCGCCCTTCGCACCTCCGAACGGGATGTTGACGACGGCGCACTTCCATGTCATCCACATCGCCAGGGCCTTGACCTCGTTGAGCGACACGTCGGGGTGGTAGCGGATGCCGCCCTTGGCCGGTCCCCGGTTGATGTTGTGCTGGACGCGGTAGCCGGTGAAGAGGCGCGTGTGGCCGTCGTCCATCTTCACGGGGAAGTGGCAGGCAAACTCCCGCTGCACCTCGCGCAGGACCTCACGCAGCCACGGCTCCAGGCGAATGATCTCCGCCGCCTCATCGAACTGGGATTGGGCGGTGCGCCACTCGTCTGCCTCGACGACTGGACGCAGTTCAGTCGCGCTCACAGGGGCCCCCGACCGGGGTCCCCACGAAATCGCAGATTTCGTGGGGTGGGAATAAACGGAAGATCTTTTGGGGTCTTCACATCAGCACTGATGATCGCGGATATTCCGCGTTCGGATCGCAGATAACGTTGATGCAGGATGGAAGTCCCGACGCGAACGCGCGCTCCAGCGCCGGCCTGATGCCATCGGGCCTCTCGACCAGGTCGCCGTGGCCGCCCAGCGCCTCCACCACCTTGTCGTAGCGGGTCCTGGGCCCGAGGTCGGCGGCGACGCTGGCCCCAAGCATGCTCTGCATCGGGTGCTTCTCCAGTAAACGCGCCGTCGCCGGAAAGCAGGATCACCTGCCGGTCGGGCCGGGCGAGCTTGGCGGCCATGGCGTAACCCGGTCCCGAGCCAAGGCACCCGAACGGGCCGGGGTCGATCCACAGGCCGGGCTTTTCACGCTCGATCAGCCTCCCGGCGAACGAGATGAAATCCCCCCCATCTCCGACGATGATCGCGTCCGGGTCCGCGTAACGATCGACCTCGGCGATGAGCCGAGCGGGATGCACGGGCGACGAATCGGACTGCGTCATCGCCTTGTCCCGCTCGCGGGCGGCGACCTCGTTTTCGCGCAGAGCCGCGACCCAAACTTCGTTCTGCGGGGGGCCGGCCACGACCTCGGCGAGCTGTTGCAGCGCGGCCTTGAGGTTGCCGTAGATCGCAACCTCGGCCGGGCGATGCTTGCGGAGGTCGTCGACGTCGACATAGATGAAGCGGGCGTCGTCTGCGAACACCGGAGGTTGGCCGAAGTTGAGGCGGAAGTCGAGCATGGCGCCGGCCAGCACCACTACGTCGGCCTCGCGCAAGGCCTTGCTTCGAGCGCGGGAGAAGAACAGCGGATGCGAGGGCGGGAGCATGCCCCGCGCCAGGCCATTCACGGTCAGCGGCAACCCTGCACCTTCGACCAGGCGGCGCAGATCGTCCTCGGCATGCGCCCACCACACCCCGCCGCCGGCAATGACAAGGGGCCTCTCGGCACCGCGGATGAGGCGTGCCGCCCGGTGGACCAGGTCGTGGTCGGGCGGCGGACCGGGGTCGATCGTGAGATGCTCGGTCGCCTCCGGCAGGTCCGCGGCCCCGAAGAACACGTCGATCGGGACGTCCATGAAGACCGGACCGGTTCGGCGGCTCAACGCATGGCGCATCGACTCAGCCGCGGCGGCGTACGCGTTGTCGGCCGAATCCAGGGTCGTCGCCTTCTTGGTGAGGCTCCGCACCATCTCGACGTGGTCCATCTCCTGCAGCGAGCCCATGCCCCAGCGCGATACCGGGGCGCGGCCGCCAACTACGAACATAGGGCTGTCGTTGCCCCGTGCCTGGGCGAACGCGGACGCGGAGTTGGTGACGCCTGGCCCCGCGGTCACGGCCGCTGTCCCGCATTCCCGCGTCACCTTGGCCCAGCCCTCGGCGGCAAAGGCGGCCGATTGCTCGTGACGCACGTCGATCAGCCGGATGCCGTGCTCTTCCGCGCCCATGAGGATCGGCCAGATGTGCCCGCCGTTCAGCGTGAAGAGGTGGCTGACGCCCGCACGCTTGAGCGCGAGCGCGATCAGCTCTCCGGCGTTACCGGAGTCCATTACTGCGCCATCGCCCATGGCATGGCCGGCGTGTTGAACGCCGCGTGCGGAGCGCCCTCACGCGGGATCAGGATCACGCCGCCCTGCGCGTGCATCGCCTGACCGAGATGATCGATGGCGCCCTTGGCAACCGAGGCGCCGTCCATGCCGTGCTGCAGCTCGATGACCATCAAACGCGCGAGCCCCAGCCGGATGAACGCCTCGCCCAACCCCGTCCCACAAACAGCGCCAAATCGATCGTCCGCGTACAGGCCCGCGCCCGGGATCGGCGAATCGCCTATGCGACCGGGCAGCTTGCCGGTCCGGCCGCCCGTCGAGACGGCCACCGCGAGATGCCCGTCGGAGTCGCGCGCGACCGCGCCGACCGTGTCTGCTCCATGCAACAGCTCCTGCCGCTTGCGGTCGGTGATGAAGATGGAGGGATCGCACATCTCCAGGCCGTGCTCGCGCGCAAACCGCGACGCGCCGGCGGCTGCGAGCAAGACATGCCGCCCGTCCTCCATCACGGCGACGGCCAGGTCGATCGGATGCCGCACGTCGCGCAGGCATGCCGCGCCGCCCGCGCGCAGCCCGGCGCCCTCCATGACTCCCGCATCCAGCTCGACCTCTCCGTCGCTGTTCAGCGTCGCGCCTATGCCCGCGTTGAGCAGCGGCTCGTCCTCCATTTGGCGCACCGCGGCGACCGCGGCCACCAGGGCGCCACCTTCGATCTTGCCCCAGCCTGCCTCGAGGGCTCGCTCGACGGCGGCCTGCCGCTCAGCTGACTCTGAAGCTGGAATTAGTCCGGCGCCACCGTGGACGATGAGGGCCGGTCGAGCCGCCGAGCGGTTCAGTAAGCCTCGACTTCCGGCCAGCGGTCCCGGCGCTCGGAAAAGCGGCGCTCGGCGATGCGCCGGTCGAAGGGATACAGGACACGCCGGTTGGCGGCGGCGCGCTCGGGGTCGCGGCGTTCGGCAAAGCGCCGGTCTTGCCCGGTGCGCCTGTCCCAGCCGGTTCGTCGCTCGGGTCCGCGCGGAGTTGCGTCCACCCTCTTCGAACGGCGATGCTACCGCAGCCGCTGGTTCAATGCGTCGATTTTCGCGTCGATTTTTCGCTCCGCGTTGCGGCGCTCCAGCTCGTCGCCCGGACCCATGTCGACGAACCTCGCGTAGCTCGCCAGCCGGGGGTGGACCTCGCTGACTCGGCGGAACATCTCCTGGGCCACCCACCGGTAGTCGGGATGCCCCTGAGGCGTCGTCCGGAGCTCGCACAGGTGGTAGATCTCCCTCAGGTTGACCCTGAGGTGCCAGCGGATCCGAAAGGCAAGAGGCACGACGTATTGGGCCAGCGCCGGCCCCAATCGGCCTTCCAGATGCCGGTGCCCTTCGGCCGCCTTTTCGACCGCCTTGCGGAACGCATCCTGCATACCCAGCTCGGCCAGGTATGGCGGCGCGTCGTAGCCCAGCAGCGTGCCCAGGAGCTGGCGGTCCTGGGTCAGCATCCGGTGGCGGTGGAGGTCGCGGTAGGCGGCAAAGTTGGCCACGATCTCAAATGTGTATCCGGCGTGCTCCAGGGCGCGTGGCGGGCGCTGGCGGCGGTTGGCGCGGTCGCCCAGGATCGCCTCGAGCACGACCGCCGGATCACCCGACTGAGCATCCAGAGGCAGGTTGGAATCCGGAAAGAGGGCCGCGGCAACGACCTTCCTCTCGGCGTCCGGGTCGAACTCGACCAGCCGGACCGACGGCGCGACACCGGCTCCAGGGGTCGGGCTCGACGCGGCGAGCCCTCTGACCCTCTCGCGAATGCGCCGCATGCGCTCGGCAGAGGGCCGGCCGTACCGTTCGTCCAACGCTCGACGGACGAAGGACGGAATGACGAGCGACAGCTCGCGATGCAGGTCCTCCCCGATCCGCTGGCACTCCGGCAGCTCATGAGCGGCCATCTTTGTGATCAGGTACTCGAAGGCACGCCCGTTGCCGAAGAGGCCGAGGTTGGTCAGCGTGCCGGCGGGCAACAGGCCGCGGAGGAGGTCCAGCGCTTTGGCGCGCGTGGTGGACTTCCACGCTCGGTCCGTCTCGCCTTCCTCCTGCGGAAACCGCTCGCGGATCGCGTTGGTCGCCGGCTCGACGAGCGAGCTGTACGTCTCGAAAAGGGCGTCCGCCGCCGGCTCGTAGCCCGCATCGGCCAGCTCCGGGCCACGGTGATAGAGGAAGCGGC
>VBGE01000246.1 GCA_005880345.1 Chloroflexota bacterium
CCGGCCGCCTTCGCGCTCCACCTCTTTGGCTGCTTGCAGGAGCCGGCGCGGAGACCCGTCCCACTCGGCTTCGATCACCTGGTTCAGGAACCGCGGCTGGTCCGCGACGCCCCACGGCTCGGTCTCGATGACCTGGCTCTGTCGCAGTATGCGTACGCCCTTTTGACGTAGTCGCCTCCGGGCTGCGCTCAGGTTGCGGGCACGAGTGCCGAGATTGGAACCCAGGCCGAGGTAGACGAGGCTCAACGCATGCGGTCGGCGGCGCGCACGGCACGTGTCATCTCCAGCACGTCGTGCACGCGAACGATGTCGGCGCCGCGCAGGATTGAGGCCACGACAGTGGCAGCGGTGCCCTCGAGCCGATCGTCCACCGGCAGGTCGAGGAGCTTGCCGATGAAGGACTTGCGCGAGGTGCCCACGAGGATCGGGTGGCCCAGCTCGCGAAGCTCCGCAAACCTCCGCATCACGTCCCAGTTCTGGTCGGCCGTCTTGCCGAAACCGATACCCGGGTCGACGATGACCCGCTCCTTCGGGACGCCGGCGGCTATCGCGCGAGCAGCCGCAACGGATAGAAAGCGCTTGACCTCCTCCATCAGGTCGCCGGCGTACTCGGTGCCGTCCTGGTTGTGCATCAAGACGAGCGCGCTGCCATTCGCCGTCGCGAGGTCGGCGATGGCAGGCGAACGCGTCAAGCCCCAGACGTCGTTCAGGATCGTCGCCCCCGCGGCCACGGCCACCTCGGCGACCTCGAGCTTGTAGGTGTCGATCGACACCGGCACGCCGGAATCACGCGCCAGGCGGCGTACTACGGACTCGGTCCGAGCGATCTCCTCGTCGGCCGAGACGGGGACATGCCCGGGCCGCGTCGACTCTCCACCGACGTCGAGCATGTCGGCCCCTTCGCGGACCATTCGCATGCCCTGGTCGACGGCCATCTCGAGGTCGGCGCCGACGCCGTCCCCACTGAACGAGTCGGGGGTTACGTTGACGATGCCCATCACGTACGTGCGGCTGCCCCAGTCGAACCGGCGCCCCCCGATTTCGGCGATCACGACGCGATTATCCTGCGAGCTGTGAGGCTCGCTGAGCTGGCGCGCGGCGGCGGGGCGGTGCTCGAAGGCAACGGCGACGTCGAGGTCACCGGCATCGCGTACGACTCGCGGCGCGTGCAACCAGGCGATTTATTCGTCGCTGTGACCGGGATCCGCGTCGATGGGCACCACTACCTTGGCGACGCGGTCGAGCAGGGCGCGGCCGCGGTGGCCGTCGAGCGCGCCGTGGAGATTCCGCATGGTGTGCCGGTGCTCAGGCTTCTGTCGACGCGCGTCGGGCTGGCCGAGCTCTCGGCGGAGTTCTACGGCCGCCCGTCGCGCCGGCTGCAGCTGGCCGGAGTCACCGGCACCGATGGCAAGACCACCGTCACCCACATGGCGGAGCACGTGCTGCAAGCGAGCGGTGTGATCGCGGGCGCGATGAGCACGGTCGCGTTCAAGGTCAGCGGCCGCGAGGTGGACAACGTGACGGGCCAGACCACGACCGAAGCGCCCGAGGTGCAGGCCTGGCTGGCGCGCATGGTCGAGGCCGGCGCGCAGGCCGCGGTGATCGAGACCACTTCGCACGCTCTGGTGCAGGAACGCGTTCGCGCGTGCGATTTCGACGTCGCCGCGTTCACCAACGTCGGCCGCGACCACCTCGACTACCACGCGACGTGGGAGGACTACCTCGAGGCGAAGGCTCGCCTCATCGACCTGACCGCCAACGCGGCGGACAAAGGCGTCGAGAAGACTGCTGTCCTCAATCGCGATGACATCAGCTACGAGCGACTCGCGCGCAAGCCGATCGCGCGGCGGTGGACGTACGGTCTCACCACGGCCTCGGACCTGCATCCGCTGGACCTGGCGATCACCGGCAGCGGATCACGATTCCGCATGAAGACGCCGATGGGGGAAACCGATGTCACGCTGAACGTCCCGGCGCGATTCAACATCTACAACGCGCTCTGCGCCGCCGGGATCTGCCTGGCCCTGGGTGTGCAGGTCGAGGACATCGGCCGTGGACTCGCCGGATTCGAGGGCGTGCGCGGCAGGCTCGAACCTGTCGATCTCGGCCAGGACTTTCGCGTCTACATCGACTTCGCGCACGCGGCGGGCTCGCTGGCCAGCGCGCTGGCCGAGCTGCGGCCGTTCACCCGCCGCCGGCTGATCGTCGTCTTCGGGTCGACGGCGCGCTCGGACCACGACCGCCCCGGCATGGGACGTGCCGCGGCCGAGTTCTCCGACTTCTTCATCATCACGACCGACGATCCGCTCAGCGAGGACCCGGTGGAGATCGCACGCGACGTGCAGGCCGGCGCGACCGGTAAGGCGGCGGGGCGTGACTTCGAGGTCGTCATCGACCGGCGAGCCGCCATCCGGCGAGCGATCGAGCTGGCGCAGCCGGGTGACACGGTGCTTCTCGCCGGCAAGGGCCACGAGCGCTCGATGCGGACCGCGCATGGCTCCGAGCCGTGGGACGAGCGTGCCGAGGCCGAGGCCGCAATCAGAGAAAGAACGTAGGCCGCCCTCTCCCCTCAGGGGAGAGGGGCGCGGCCGCCACCCACCATGCGCACGATCTCCACGCGGTCGCCATCGCTCAGCGTCACCGATGCGTACGAGCTGCGCTCGACGATCTCGCCGTTGTGCTCGACCGCAACCGCCCGCGGATCGACGCCGAGCTTGGTGAGATAGTCGGGCAGCGGAGTCGGCTGCTCGAGCTCGACCGGCTTGCCGTTGATCTGCAAAGAGATCATTGGAACATCCGGATGGCGGCGTAGCCCGCGGCACCTGTCTCCATCACCTCGCCCACGCGGTTCTGCGTTACGCCGCCGATGGCGAGGACCGGAATCCGGACCGAGGTGGCGACTCGCGCGAGCGCATCGACCCCTGCGGGGCGGATGTCGGGATGGCTGGCGCTCTCCCAGACGGGGCCCAAGATGACGAAGTCGGCGCCCTCGACCTGCGCGCGGTGCGCGCCCTCCAGCGAGTGGACCGAGCGGCCGATGAGACCGTGGCGAACCAGGCCTCGTGCGAATTCGATCGCGATGTCGCGCTCGGGCAGGTTCACGCCCGCCGCCCCGCAGGCCACAGCGACGTCGCAGCGCGAGCTGACGATCACCGGCACAGGCGAGCCGGTCACCAAACGCGCTGCTTCAGCCTCGAGCCGGCGGGCAGACATGTCCGGTGCGCGGAGCTGGAGGATGGTGGCCCGCGGGGCGGCGCGCAATCCTGCCTCGGCGGTCGCGACGATCGCCATCGCCACGGGCCGCGCTAGCTCGGGCGCAGGGGGGTGCGCCGCGAACCGGCTGCGCCGGGGCGCCGCGCCTCGAGGGGGGAGCTCCCCCCTCAGAGTGAGACGCCTTCCGTCGGCGAGCTCGGGCTCGCCTCGCCGCGCTTTGGGATGCGGCCGGCGAGAAATGCTTTGCGTCCGGCCTCCACGCCGTCCTTGATGGCCTCGGCCATCAGCGCCGGATCTCTGGCAAGCGCGATCGCGGTGTTCACGAGGACCGCGTCCGCGCCGAGCTCCATGGCAAGCGCCGCGTCCGACGGCACGCCGATTCCTGCATCGACGACAACCGGCACCCGCGCCTCCTCGACGATGATCCGCACCTGCTCGAGGGTCTGCAGGCCCTGACCGGAGCCGATGGGCGAACCGAGCGGCATCACCGTGACGGCGCCGATCTCTTCGAGCTTCTTGGCCAGGACCGGGTCGGCGTTGATATAGGGCAGCACCTGGAAGCCCTCGTGCACCAGGATGCGAGCCGCCTTCAGCGTTTCTTCCGGGTCAGGGAACAGGTAGCGCGGATCGGGGATGACCTCGAGCTTGACCCAATCCGAAAGGCCCATCGAACGCGCAAGTCGCGCGATGCGAATCGCCTCGTCGGCGGTGCGGCAGCCGGCAGTGTTGGGCAGGATGCGGTATCGCTTCCAGTCGATGACGTCAAGGATCGTCTTCTTCTTCGGGTCATCCAGGTCGAGGCGGCGCAGCGCGACGGTGACCAGCTCGCTGCCGGATGCCTCGAGCGCGGCGAGCATCGAGGCGTCGTCGCGGTACTTGCCGGTGCCGAGAAACAGGCGCGAGCGCAGCGTCACGCCGGCGACGACCAGAGGGTCCGCGTGCGTCAGGGTCTGCACGCGGAGGAGTGTACGAGAGACTTCTTCCCCGCCCCTCTCCCCGCCCCTCTCCCTGGCCGCTTCATCCACGGTCAGCCAAAGCATCTTGTCGACCTCGATGCCGGCCTTGAACTTGCCGCCGCGCGCCTCCATCTCCCAGTAGCACGCGACCTTGTCGCGGCCGCGGCGGTCGACGTATGCGGTGCAGCCGATGGGGCGGATGAGCTCGCAGCGCAGACCCGTCTCCTCGCGCACCTCGCGCAGCGCGCAGTCCTCCGGGCTCTCGTCGGGCTCGACCTTGCCTTTGGGAAATGTCCAGTCGTCGTAAGCGGGTCGGTGGATCACGGCGATCTCGGTTTCCCCGGACCGCGACTTACGAAGCACGAGGCCGCCCGCAGCCCTGATCACGTTCACATCGGTTACTTCAAGGATCTTTGTTGCCACCGTTGCTCCTTCGTCAGCTGAAACGTTTGCGTGCCATTCGATGTTCTCGCCGCGTCAGACGAATGTCGCCAGTTTAGCGGTGCCGGCTCTGATGTGAAGCGGTCTTTGCCGCCGGAAGAGCTAGCCGCGCAGCCCGGCGGTGTGCAAGATCGCGAACGCGACCCAGGCGATCGCACCGGAGGCTGGAATGGTCACGAACCAGGCCAGAATGATGTTTGCGCCAAGTCCCCAGCGGACCGCGGACAACTTGCGACTTACGCCGACACCCATCACTGATCCAGTGATGACATGCGTCGTGCTGACTGGAAGACCGAGCACTGTGGCGGCCTGGATTACAGTCGCTCCCATCAGCTGGGCGGACAGTGCGGTTGCGGGCTCGAGCTTGAGGATGCTCCAACCGAGTGTGCGGATGATTCGCCAGCCGCCTGCGTAAGTCCCGAACCCGATTGCGGCAGCGGAGAGCACAACCACCCACAACGGCACCTGAAATT
>VBGE01000247.1 GCA_005880345.1 Chloroflexota bacterium
GATTTCGCCGCCGCGCTGCAGGCTCGCCTGGCCGACCAAGGCGCACCATTCCACGAGCTCGAGGAGCGGCAGACGACGCTGGAGGCCGTGTACCTGAAGGCGATGCATGGGGAAGATTCACCGCCCCATCCGGCCGGGCCGCTTCGCGACCGGGCCACCTTCCCCGGCAAGCGGAGAAGGGAAGCCGACCTCTCCGGCCAGCGGGGAGGTGAAGGGATCAGCGCGCCGCGCATGTTCGCGTCACTGCGCCAGCAGGGCGACATGCTGCGCCACTCCCTTCCTTTCTATGTGAGCTCCTGGTGGAGACGAGGCGACCTGAGCTGGGTGCTTTACCTGAACGCGTTCGTTCTGCTCCTCGTCGCCGCCACTTCGTTGTTCGGCCAATTGCCCGGCGTCGCCGGCCAGGTCGCGCAGCGCATCGCTGGAGGCAGCTCGTTGCAGGCCGGCCTCCTGCTGCCCCTCTTCTTCATGTCGTTCGCGCTGCTGGAGTCGATCAAGAGCTCCATCGGCATCTGGTGGGAGAAGGCACAGGGCTCGCTCGAGGTGTTGCTCTACACGCCGCTCGACGATCCCTCGCTCATCTGGCTCGAGGTGCTGCCTGGCGCAGTCGTCAGCACCGTGTGGGTGACATCGTGGATGGCAGCGGGCATGGGCCTGCTCAGCCTGTTCGGACAGGCAGCGCCCTGGGACCTTCTGCCCGTCTTCGCATTCGTCGCCGTGGTCACCTCGTACTGGGCGGCAATGGGGCGGATGCTCGGCTTCATGCTCTTCCCGCGCGAAGGCGCGGCGGGTGGAGCGTGGTCGTTCCTGCTCTCCCCGGTGTCGGCCGCCGTGGCCGACCTGCCGCTGGCGCTCTTCGTCTTTCGGTCGCCGCTCGCGCCTGCCTCTCTGCTGCTGCCCATCACCGCGTGCTTCGCGCTGACCATCCTTTGCGGCGCGGCGTTCGACCGCGAGCGCCTGATGGAGACGGGCGTCGGGCGCACGCGCCGCCGGGGGAGCTGGCTGCCCGTGGCTGTGATCCGGCGCAACGTGGCGGCACTGGCGGCTGGCGTTGTGATCGCCGGAGCATCGGCCGGCATCGCGGGCACGGTGAGCGCGGGAGCGCACCTGCACTCGTGGTCCGACGTGCAGGCAAGCGTCGGTGGGGGACGCGTCGACCCGACACCGGTGGCTTCGACGACGGCGCCACTCACCAACACCCAGGCGACCGGCACGACCGTGGCCGCCGCCGGCCTCGCGGGCATCGTCGCCACGCTCGCCCTCATGCTCGGGCTTGTGGTCCTGAGCTTCGCGTCGTTCTTCCTCCTCGGCATCCCCGCGGTTATCGTCCTGGCGGTCCTGGGCGGGTTGTGGGGAGCGCAGCTAGCCTTCGGCTCCTCGGCGCCGCTGCAGCCGTGGTTTGTGGGCGCGGGCGCGATGGTGGTCCTTGCCCTGGCCCTCAACACCGGCGCCGCCCTGCCGATCTACTGGTCGCTGGTTTTCGGCTCGGGGCGCAGGCTAGACCGACTGCGTGAGGCATGGTCCAACTACTGGGCGCTGTTCCGCGGGCTCGTCATTCCGTCGTCGGCGCTGTTCGGCGTGGTGGTCTTCAAGCTGCTGGCAGGGGGATAGCCGGCTAGTGTGGCTTCGCGCCTGAGAATCCGACCAATGCGACGCCGCCCACGATGAGCACCATGCCCGCGACCGCGAGCGGCGGCACCGGGTCGCCGAACATGAGCTTGCCGAACACGGCGACGAGCGCGACGCCGACCGCCGACCACACCGCGTAGACGATTCCGACCGGGAGCGTCTTCAGCACTATGGCGAGCAGGACGAAGCTGGCCACGTAACCGACCACCACGATGAGCGACGGCACGAGCCTGGTGAAACCGTCCGAGCCACGCAGCGCAAGCGTGCCGGCGACCTCGGTCGCGATGGCTGCGCCGAGCAGCACCCACGGCATGTTCGCGAGCCCTAGAGGTCGAGAGCCTGGGCGACGAGCTCTCGATGGTAGGTTGCATCGCCGAGCGTCACCTCCGACGACTTGGCGCGCTTGAAATAGAGATGCATGTCGTGCTCCCACGTGAAACCGATGCCGCCGTGCACCTGGATGCCGTCGCCGGCGACCTTGCGATACGCGTCGGACACATAAGCCTTGGCCATCGACGAGGCGAGCGATCGGTCCGGGGCGTCCGCGTCGACCGCCCACGCGGCGTAATAGGTGGCTGAGCGCCCGCTCTCCGACAGCACGAGCATGTCGGCGAGCCTGTGCGATACGGCCTGGTAGATGCCGATCGGCTTGCCGAACTGGTGACGCGACTTGGCGTACTCCGTCGACGTCTCGAGGACCTTCTGGACTCCACCGACCATCTCCGCGCACAGCGCGGCGGTGGCCCACTCGAGCGCACGCTTGAGGTGCGGCCACGCCTTGTCCGGCTGGCCCATGACGGAGTCGGCGCCCAGCTCCACGCTGTCGAAACGAACCTCGCTCCAGCGCCGCGTCATGTCGAGCGTCTCGAGAGGTTTGACCGTCATGCCCTTGGGGCGCCCGCTCACCAGGAAGAGCGTGATGCCCTCCTCGCCCTCCCCGCGCGTACGGGCGACCACCACGATGTAGTCGGCCGCCTCTGCGTCAGGGACGAAGAGCTTCACGCCGTCGAGCTGCCAGCCGCCGCCCCTCTGCTGCGCTTGGAGCGAAACGCTCGCCGCGTCCCAGCGGCCGGACGGCTCGGTGAACGCCAGCGTGGCGCGTGCCTCGCCGGTCGCGATCGCGCCGAGCGCGGCTTTCTTCTGAGCTTCGGTGCCGGCTTCGAGAAGGACCGGGACCGCCAGCCCCATCGTCGAGTAGAACGGCCCGGGGAGCAGAGCGCGGCCGGCTTCTTCGAGGACCACGACCAGGTCGAGGAACGTGCCCACGCCGCCGTACTGCTCCGGGATGCCGAGCGCCGTCCAGCCCAGGTCGGCGATCTTCTTCCACAGCGCGGGGTCGTAGCCGTTGCCCTCCATCAGCCTCCGGACGACCTTGGAGCTCGACTCCTTGGCCAGGAAATCGCGCGCCGAGCGGCGCAGCATCTCCTGCTCCTCGGAAAAAGCAAAGTCCATTCCGAATCGAGAGTCTAGGTGGTGGCTGAGCTCGACTCGTGGGGCGGCAGCTCCGGCAGCTCTTCCTCTTCGTGTGCCGGCAGCTCGGGCTCACGCTCCGGCTCACCCCTGGACGCGGCGACAGCCACCGGTTCCGGCTCGACGATGGGTGCGGGGGAGGCGACCGGCGGGATCTTGCGTTCCGGCGGCGCCGGCGCCGCGACGGCCTGGCGGCGGTACACGGTGACGAGCCCGTAAAAGCCGAGCATGATGCCCAGGATGCCGAGTGTGGCCGCCACGCCCATCCCCGTGTTCTCCCCGTTGGTCAGCGGCCTGGGCAGCCCCGTTGTGCAGGGCGCCGGCGGCGCCTGACATGTGCCGAGCACGGCCAGCCGCACCGGCAGCGAGAACATCGACAGCAGCCCGTACACGATCGCGAGGCCGGCCACGAAGTAGAGCAGGGCACTGATGCCGCGGGTCTGCTGCGGCAGGACAGCGCAGACCCCGAGTACGACCGCGCCGAACCAGAACGGGATGATCACGTAGTCGATCCGGCTGGACGTGCCGCCGAACACAAATGGCGCCAGGCCACCCACCACGACCAGGCCCGCCGCAACCCATAACGTCCATGCCGTCCGGTGCCGAAGGTCAGAGAGTGAATTCACGTGCGGAATTCTGTCCCTCGCGCACGCGCAAGACAAGCCTATTGGGCGGCGGCTTGCTTCCCGGCGGCGACGTGCGCCGTCTGGCGGAGCGGAACTTCAGGAATGAACAGCGTGGCGATGAACGCGATGGCGATGATCGGCACACCGGCCAGGAACACCGGATGCAGGGCGTCCGCCAGCCCATGGCGGATGGCGGCCGCGATCGCCGGCGGGAGATGGGACAGCTGCGCGGGGTCGAAAACCGCGGCCGCGCTCGAGCCGTTGCCCGAGGACTGCAGCTTCTGGACCGCCGAGGGGGGCAGGTAGCGGGTGATCGAGGTCGCCAGTCCCTGCGTGAGGATGGTGCCCAGGATGGCCAGGCCGACCGCGGCGCCGATCGAGCGCGACAGCTGGGTGGTCGACGTGGCCACCGCCATGTCAGCGCGACTGACGGAATTCTGCACGACGAGCGTATAGGTCTGCATCGTCATGCCGAGGCCGAGCCCGATCAGGACCATGGCCGCGATCGTCTCCTGGTTGGTCGTGCCGATGCTGAAGGTGGAAAGCATGAAAAAGCCAGCACCCATCAGCGCGAGGCCCAGCAAGAGCTGGGCCTTGTAGCGGCCCGTGCGCGAGATGAGCTGCCCGCCGACGACGCTGCTGACGATCATCGCGAGCAGCATCGGCACGAGGATCGCGCCCGAGTTGGTGACGCTGTTGC
>VBGE01000248.1 GCA_005880345.1 Chloroflexota bacterium
CTATCTCCACCATGGTCTGGAGGAAGCGAAGCTGCAGCGCCCCCTGCTGCGAGGAGATGACCTGGGCGGCGTTGGCCAGGGTTTGCGAGGCCTGGAACTCGCCGTCGGCATTGATGATCTTGGCCCGCTTCTCGCGCTCGGCCTCGGCCTGCTTGGCCATGGCGCGCTGCATCGTCTGCGGCAGCTCCACGTCCTTGATCTCGACCACCGAGACTTTGATGCCCCATGGCTCCGTCTGCTCGTCGATGATCTTCTGCAGGTTCTGGTTGATCCTTTCGCGCTCGGCCAGGAGCTCGTCCAGCGTGGACTGACCGAGAACCGCACGCAGAGTCGTCTGCGCGATCTGCGACGACGCGTTGATGTAGTTGAGCACCTGCACGACCGCCCTCCGAGCGTCGACGACCTGGAAGTAGATGACCGCATTCACCTTGGCGGTCACGTTGTCCTTGGTGATGACCTCTTGCGGCGGCACCTCGAGAGTGATCGTGCGCAGGTCGATCTTGACCAGGCGGTCGACGCCGAACGGGATGATGAAGAAGAGTCCGGGTCCCTTCAGGGCGATAAGCCGGCCCAGGCGGAATACGACTCCGCGCTCGTACTCGGCCGCGATGCGAAGACTCGAGAAGACCCCGATCAGGACGATGACCAGGATCACGCCGATCACCACCAAGGTCCCTGCGTCCACTAGCTCTTCTCCTTCGCCTGACCGTTTGCCGGTGCCACCTGCAGCTGGAGGCCATTGCGTGCAACGACGCGGACCGTCGATCCCGCGTGGATCGGCGACTCGGCGGTCGCCCTCCAGAGCGCGCCCGCCACAAAGACTAGACCTTCGGGGGCGATCTCCCCGCGGGCCTCACCGACCGTCCCGACCAGGTTGTCGGCGCCCGACAATGCCGGCTGCCGGCGCGCGGCCCAAACCTTGCGGATGAAGAACCCGAAGAACGTAAGGGTGATCAATGCCGTCAGAGCTGAGGCCACGGGGCTCACGCCGAGGCCGACAGGACCCGTGTTGATGAGGAACGCCATGCCCAGGACGAGGGCGAAAACACCGCCGACGGAAAGGAATCCGTGCGTCGGCGCCTTCAGGTCGGCGATGAACAGGATCAGGGCGAGCAGCATCAACAGCGCTCCGGCGATGTTCACCGGGAGGTTGGCCAGGGAGATGATGGCGAGCAGCGCGGCGAGCCCGCCCATGACGCCAGGCAGGATCAGACCCGGGTTGGACATCTCCGTGATGATTCCGTAGCCGGCGACGATGATCAGCAGCGCCGCAATGGTCGGATCGATCAAGGCGTTGAGGAAAATCTGCCAGAACGGCATTGCGTAGTCGTCGACGATCGCGTCGGCCGAATGGATGACCAGGCTGCCGTTCGTGCGCGGCACGGTACGGCCGTCGACCTGCTGGAGCAGGGAGTGGATGTCGGTCGCGATCAGGTCGGCGACGTGCAGCTGCACGGCCTGTTCCGCGTTGATGTTCACACTGTTGCGAACGGCGTCCTCGGCCCAGTCCGCGTTGCGGCCGTGCATGGAGGCGAGGTTGCGAACCCGCGTCACCGCGTCGTTCAGCACCTTGGCCCCGAGGTCGCCGGTGAGGTTTTCCCCGGTCGCCTGGATGGGATGGGCCGACCCGATGTTGGTGCCGGGCGCCATCGCCAGCACGTCAGCGGCCTGGGCCACGAACAGTCCGGCCGACGCGGCGCGAGCGCCGGTGGGATAGACGTAGACGATCACCGGCACCTTGCTGTTGAGGAGGCTGGTCACGATCTCGTCCATCGAGGTGGAGATGCCGCCGGGCGTGTTCATGACGACGAGCAGCGCATCCGCGTGATCGTTCTCGGCGCGCGTGACGGCGCTCTGGATGTAGGCGGACATGATGTTGTTGATGTCGCCGTTGAGGTCTGCCTGCTCGACGTGTGGAGTGGAGGCGGCGGCGTTGAGGGGCAGCAGGACGGCCGCCATGACAGGCACGATCCAGGCCAGCCGCAGCGCCGTCATGGGCCGCATGTGCCGAGTATGGCAAGGCGGGCGGCTGCGTTGTAAAACGTGGAACATCGCGCCTTCCGGAGGCTCGCAAGGCCGGGCGTAGAATCGGTTTCTCGATGGAGTCGCATCAAATCCAGCCTGACGATGACGACACGATCATGCGCGACCTCAAGCGTCAGGCCGCGAGCACGCCGCCGCTCGGCCGAAGTGAGGAAGCGACCCTCCTCGAGAAGTCGGCGCGGGGCGATGTCAAGAGCCGTGACCGCGTGGTCGCCGCCCACCTGGGCATGGTGATTCGGCTGGCCGAGGCCCGCGATACCCAGACTTTGTCGGTCCCCGACCTGGTCCAGGAGGGATCGATCGGCCTGGTCGAGGCCGTGTCCACGTTCGCCAACAGCGGCGAGCCTGACTTCGCCCAATTCGCCGAGTCGCGGGTCTCCGCGCAGATGGACGGCGCCATCGCCGCAGAGGGGGCCGCGGTACGTGAAGGCGAGCTCCTGGTGACCGCCGCCAGCGACTACGAGCGCACTGAGCTGCTGCTCCGGCGCGAGCTCGGGCGGACGGCGACCGAGGCCGAGATCGCGGAAAAGCTCGAATGGACGGTCGAGCGCACCCGCTACGTGGCCCAGGTCGTGGCCGAAGCCCGGCGTCGCCACGATGAGGAGCTGCTCGAGTTCATCGATCCGGCCGCAATCGATTTCGACGACACGGTTGACGGCGAGTAGCGCGCTGAAGCGCACGCCGCTCTACGACCGCCACGTCGCGCTCGGCGCGCGCATGGTCGATTTCGGCGGCTGGGAGATGCCCCAGCAGTACAGCTCCATCCGCGACGAGCATTTCGCGGTCCGCCGCGCCGCCGGCCTGTTCGACGTCTCGCACATGGGCCGCTTCCGCATCGCGGGGGAGTCGGCGCCGGCGTTCCTCCAGAACCTGGTCACCAACGACGTCGCGTCGCTGGTCCGCGGCCAAGCCCAGTACAACCTCCTGTGCAACGAGCAGGGCGGGATCGTCGACGACCTCGTCGTTTACCGGGGTGGCGAGGGGTTCTTCGTCGTCGTCAATGCCTCGAATCGGGAGAAGGACCTCGAGTGGTTCAGGTCGCATGCGCCCTCGGACGTCGAGATCGAAGACCGCACCTTCGAGCTCGGCCTCATTGCGTTCCAGGGCCCGCGGTCAGAGGAGCTGCTGCCATGCGAGGGGCTTGACGCGATCCCATACTTCGGCTTCGGTCAGGGAGACGTTGCCGGCATCCACGCTCTCATCTCGCGCACGGGCTACACCGGGGAGGACGGCTTCGAGCTGTTCATCGCGGGCGACCGCATCGGCGATGCCTGGGACGCGATCCTCGAGCACGGCAAGTCCGCCGGCGTGCTGCCCGCCGGGCTCGGAGCGCGCGACGCGACCCGACTCGAAGCCGCGCTGCGACTGTGGGGCAACGAAATGGACGAGACGGTCAATCCATATGAGGCCGGGCTGGGCTGGACGGTGAAGCTCGGCAAGGGCGACTTCATGGGCCGTGGCGCACTCGAGAAGATCAAGGCGGACGGACCGCGGCGCCAGCTGGTCATTGTCACCAGCGGCACCCATTCCTTCTTCCTCGGGTACCCGATCGCGCTCGCGATGGTGGAAGCGCGATCATTGCAGGTCGGAGATCAGGCCGTGGTCGAGGTCCGGGGCAGGGAGGCTCCGGCCGACGTGGTGAAGCTGCCGTTCTATCGCGGCTCGGCCCGCTCAATCAGCGAGAAGAAGGAGAGTCGCCATGGCTGACCGTCGCTACAGCAAGACACACGAGTGGGTCATGGTCGATGGCAAGGAGGCGACGATCGGGATCACCGATTTCGCGCAGTCGCAGTTGGGCGACGTGGTGTTCCTCGAGCTGCCCGCCGCCGGACGCAAGTTGGCCGAGCGCGAGAGCTTCGGTGTGGTCGAGTCGGTCAAGGCGGCCAGCGACCTGTTTTCGCCGGTAGGAGGGCGCATCACGTCGGTGAACGAGAAGCTGGCCGCCAAGCCTGAGCTCATCAACTCCGACCCTTACGGCGAAGGCTGGATCCTCAAGCTCGAGCTGGCGGGCGAGCTGCCTCCCGACCTGATGGACGAAGCGGCCTACAAGAAGTCGGCCGAGGAGTCGGCGGGACACTAGGTGCCCTACCTCGTCCATTCCCCCGAAGACCGCTCCGCCATGCTCGAGACGATCGGTGTCAAGTCGATCAACGACCTGCTTGTGGACATCCCACAATCGCTGCGCCTGAGATCACTCCAGCTGCCGGCCGGGCTGTCGGAGTTCGAGACGATGGCGGAGGTCGCGGCGCTCGCCGGACGCAACCGCGTCTTCCCGGACAGGCTGACTTTCCGAGGCGGCGGCGTGTATCGCCGTTTCATCCCGTCTGCCGTGGCTGCAGTGACCTCGAAGCCCGAGTTCTACACCGCCTATACGCCATACCAGGCCGAGGCGAGCCAGGGCACCCTCCAGGCGATCTTCGAGTACCAGACACTCATCGCCGAGCTGACCGGCCTCGACGTATCCAACGCCTCGCTGTACGACGGTGCGACCGCCGTGGCCGAGGCGGCCATGATGGCGCACGTCCACAACGGCCGCGACGAGGTCCTGGTCTCGGGGTACCTGCACCCCGAGTACGTCCAGGTGCTGCGCGCCTTCAGTGAGGCACGCGGGATCAAGGTGCGCAAGGGCGGCGAGCCGAACAAGAAGACCGCGGCCGTGATCTTCCAGCAGCCCGACTTCCTCGGCCTGCTCGTGGATCCCCGCGCTTTGACCACGGCAGCGCACGACGCCGGCGCGCTGGCCATTGCTTGCGTGGATCCCATCAGCCTTGCGGTCCTTGCTCCGCCAGGCGAGTACGGCGCCGACATCGCCGTCGGTGAGGGCCAGCAGCTCGGCATGGCGCCGAGCTTCGGCGGTCCGCACGTCGGGTTCATCGCCTGCAGGAAGGAGCTGGTCCGCAAGCTGCCCGGCCGCCTGGTGGGCACCGCGCACGACGTGCAGGGCCGTCGCGGCTTCGTCCTGGCTCTGGCGGCGCGCGAGCAGCACATCCGCCGCGAGAAGGCGACCTCCAACATCTGCACCAATCACTCCCTCTGCGCCCTCGCTGCCGCGGTCTACCTGACCTACATGGGCCCATACGGCCTGCGCCAGGTCGCCGAGGTCAGCTTCAAGCGGGCCCATGCTCTCGCCGAGCGGCTGGCCGCGCTGCCCGGCTGGGAGATGGCCTTCCCCGAGCGCCGGTTCCTCAACGAGTTCCCGGTCCGAGTGCCGAAATCATCGGCGGTCGTGCGCAAGCTGGCGCGCAAGGGCATCCTCGGCGGCCTCGATGTCAGCCGTTGGTTCCGCGAGCTCAAGGGCGTGCTGACCTTCACCTGCACTGAGGTGAACGACGCCAAGGCGCTTGACGAGCTCGTGGCGGCGCTGGAGTCATGACCGAGCCGCTGAGCTTCGAGCTGAGCCGGCCTGCGGTCGACCCACCCCGCCTGCCAGGCGCCGAGGAGGGCGGGGCCGCGCTCGGTGACGTCCTACCCGGGGAGCTCTTGCGTTCCAGGCCGCCCGGCCTGCCCCGCCTGAGCGAACCCGAGCTCATGCGGCACTACAGCCGCCTGGCCTCGCTCAACTACTCGATCAGCGAGAACTTCTATCCGCTGGGCAGCTGCACGATGAAGTACAACCCCGTCGCCAACGAGGCGGCGGCGGCGCTGCCTGGCTTCGCCGGCCTCCACCCGTACCAGGACGAGGAGACGGTGCAGGGCGCGCTGGAGCTGATGTGGCGCCTCGAGCAGGCGCTCTGCGCGGTCGTCGGCGTCGACCGGGTGACCCTCCAGCCGGCGGCGGGCGCCCACGGCGAGTGGACGGCGTTGCGCATGATCCGGGCCTATCAGCACTCCAAAGGCGAGGCCCGCACCGAGGTGCTGGTCCCCGACTCGGCCCACGGCACCAACCCGGCCAGCGCCGCCCTCAGCGGCTTCCAGGTGGTCGAGGTCCTTTCGGGACCCGACGGGCGGATCAGCCTGGCCGACCTCGAGTCGAAGCTCTCGCCACGGACTGCCGCCCTGATGTTGACCAATCCCAACACCTTGGGCCTCTTTGAGCGCGAGATACTGGATATAGCCGAGCTTGTGCATTCCACCGGCGCCATGCTGTACTACGACGGCGCCAATCTCAACGCCTTCATGGGCATCTGCCGGCCGGGCGACATGGGTTTCGACGCGGTGCACATGAACCTGCACAAGACCTTCACCACGCCGCACGGGGGCGGCGGGCCGGGAGCGGGGCCGGTCGGCGTCAAGTCGGAGCTGGTGCCCTTCCTGCCCAGCCCGACGGTGGAGCGGACCGACGGCCACCTGACGCTGGATCACAAGCACCCGCAGTCGATCGGCCGGGTCCGGAGCTTCTATGGCAACTTCGGGATGCTGGTCCGCGCGTACACGTACATCCTGGCCATGGGCGGCGACGGCCTGAGCCAGGCGTCGCAGGACGCAGTCCTCTCCGCGAACTACCTCCGCAAGCTGGTCGAGGGCGACCTGGAGATGCCGCACGACGGCCCCTGCATGCATGAGTTCGTGGCCAGCGCCAACCACCTGAACCACGAGAACGGGGTCCGGGCGCTCGACATCGCCAAGGCGCTCCTGGATCGCCAGTTCTACGCCCCCACCGTCTACTTCCCGCTCGTGGTGCCGGAGGCGATCATGGTGGAGCCGACCGAAACCGAGAGCAAGGCCACTCTGGACTCCTTCGCCCACGCCATCAAGGAGATCGTGGCCGAGGCCAGGACCAACCCCCAGGGCCTCCACGAGGAGCCAAAAAACACCCCTGTCGGGCGTCTGGACGAGGTGGCGGCCGCGCGGCGCATCAACGCCTACCTGCAGGGCCAGAGCGAGGACCCGGTTTTGCGCTGGAAATCACCTTCCGAAACCGCCTCCTGAGCCGGGCTGTTAAGGCCCGCCCCGAGGCCATTTTCGAATTCAAAATCCGGTACAATTGGGACTCTGAAGTTCTGCCCAGTTGACCCCCAAAAGTTCTCCGCGCTGGGAGGCCCGATTTACCGGTAATGGCGGTTAGAAAACCCCTTCCGGAACGTGGTCCAAGGCCCCAAGCCTTAGGTGCGGACGTGGCGTATACCGCCGAGCAGATCCAGGTCCTCGAAGGCCGGGAGCATGTGCGGCGGCGACCGAGCATGTACATCGGCTCGACCAGCACCCAGGGCCTCCATCACCTGGTCTACGAGGTGGTCGACAACGCCGTCGACGAGGCCCTTGCCGGCTACGCCCACCGGATCGTGGTCACCCTGTTCGCCGACGGCAGCGTCCAGGTCGATGATGACGGCCGCGGCATCCCGGTCGACATCCACAAGAAGGAGGGCATCTCCGCCCTCGAGCTTGTCATGACCCGCCTCAATGCCGGCGGCAAGTTCGGCGGCGGCGGGTACAAGGTCTCCTCAGGCCTGCACGGCGTCGGGGTCTCGGCGGTCAACTTCCTGAGCGAGAAGCTTCAGGTGTGGGTGCGCCTGGCCGGCAAGACCTACTACCAGGAGTACGCGCGAGGCGTGCCAAAGGGTGCCGTCAAGGCCATCGGCAAGGCCGAGGGCACGGGTACGACCGTCCGGTTCTGGCCCGACCCGCAGATCTTCCCCGACACGAAGTTCGACCGCGAGGTCATCCAGC
>VBGE01000001.1 GCA_005880345.1 Chloroflexota bacterium
CGGTTAGTCCGGACGAATCGACACGAGCTACGTTGAAAACCTCGGATAGTCCGGACTATCCGGAAGGGGAGCGGCAAGCTAGTAGACCGGGATTGTCCAGTCCTTGTACTTCGGGGTCTCGCCGCGCACCGCGCCGAAGTAGATGCTCTGCAGCTCCTGCGTGAACTCGCCGACCTTGCCGTTGCCGACCGGCCTGCGGTCGACCTCGATCACCGGCGAGATCTGCGCTCCCGTCCCACAAAGGAGCAGCTCGTCGCACGTGTACAGCTCGGTGCGGTCGATGCTCCGCTGGAGCACCGGCAGGTTCAGCTCCTCTTCGATCACCTTGATCAAAAGCTGGCGTGTCACGCCCTCGAGGATGTCATCGGTCACCGGAGGAGTGACGAACTCGCCGTCCTTCAGCATGAACAGGTTCTCGGCCGAGCCCTCCGACACGTGCCCGTCGACCGAAAGCACGATCGCCTCGTCGTAGCCGGCTTCGACCGCCTCGGACTTGGCGAGCGCCGCCTGCGCGTACGAGCCTGAGATCTTGGCGCGCGCAGGCAGGGATTGGTCGGGCACGCGACGCCAGGTGCTCACCATGCACTTGATGCCGCCGTCCGTTTCCACGTACTTGCCGAACGGCACTGAGTAGATGAAGAACGAGCGGTTCAGGTTGTGCAGCCGCACGCCGATCTCTTCGCTCGAGGTGTAGAGCAGCGGCCGAACGTAGACATCTGACTTGTACTCGTTGCGGCGCAGCAGCTCGATCGTGAAGTTGACGAGCTCCTCGGTCGAGAAGGGCAGCTCCATTCGCATCACGTTGGCCGACCGGCGCATCCGGTCGTAATGCGCGGCGGCCTTGAGAAGATAGAGCTGGCTCTTCTTTTCGTTCCAGTAGGCCCGGATGCCCTCGAACACCGCCGTGCCGTAATGCAGCGCGTGCGTCATGAGGCCGAGCCGCACGTCGTTGTAGCGGGCGAACTCGCCTTCGTAGAAAACCCACGTGTTCGGATGAACCGCCGGCTTTTTCACCGCGGCCTTGGCTTTCGTGTCCACACCCATCGGCCTAAGTGTATTGCCGGGGGCAAGGTACGATTCTTCCGCATGACCCTCTACGGCATAATCGCCGACCTCCGCCGGAAGCACCCGACCCCGGCGGCCATGCAGACCCTGGACATGGTGGTCGCCGAGCTCGGTCGGACGCGAGACAACCTCAAGGACGCGGTCGCCAACCTCGAAGGCAAGCCGCTGCCGCCCGGAGGCAAGCCGATCCTCGACGAGCTCATCCAGCGGGCGCGCGAAGAGGGCGTCTACGACCTCGACTTTGGCCCGGATCCGTACGACAAGCCGCCTTCCGAGCCACTCGACGAAGGCACTGCCGGGATCGGAGCACTCCTGGCAATCTCCTCGCTGGCGGGCGTGGCCCTGGCGGTGGCCGCGGTCATCGCCGGCCTCCAGAAGATCTTCTCGTCAGGTGGCTGAGTACTCCTTCGACGTCGTCTCGGAGTTCGACGCTGCCGAGCTCACCAACGCGCTGGACCAGGCGCGTCGCGAAGTCGGCACGCGCTTCGATTTCAAGGACACGCAGACGGCCTACGAGCAGCGCGGCGACGATCTCATCGTCATCGAGTCGGCGAGCGAAGACCGTGCGAAGGCGGCCCTCCAGGTGCTGCGTGAGAAGGGCGCCCGGCGGCAGCTGTCGCCGAAGCTCTTCCAGGCCGGCGACCCGAAGTCGATGGGCAAAGGACGCGGGCAGATCGAGGTCCGGCTCAACGCAGGGATCACGGATGACATCGCGCGCGATCTTCGCAAGCGCATCCAGGCCGTGTCGACGAAGGTGCAGGTCCGCATCCAGGGCGACCAGCTGCGCGTCGCGAGCAAGGACAAGGACACGCTGCAGGCGGTCATGAAGGCGCTGCGCGAAGCGGAGGACATTCCAGTCCCGCTCCAGTTCACCAACTACCGCTAGCCACTCGAGCATTCAAGACAGGTGCTAGTCATCCCGGCCATCGACATCTTCGGCGGCCGCTGCGTGCGCCTGACGCAAGGCGACTACGACAACCCGACCGTCTACGCGGAAGACCCGCTCGAGGTGATCGATCGTTTCGTGGCGGCGGGCGCCAAGCGAGTCCATGTCGTCGACCTGGACGCGGCGCGTGGTTCAGCGAGCAACCGGGACGTGATCGCTCGCATGCTCGGGCGCTCGAACGTCCAGGTTCAGGTTGCGGGCGGGGTGCGGAGCGAAGAAGCCGTGGCTCGGCTGCTCGAGAGCGGTGCGCAGTGGGTCGTCATGGCCACGGCCGCGGTGCGCGATCCACATCTTTTCGAACGCTGCGCCTTCGGCCAACCGCAGAGGATCCTGGCCGCCCTCGACGTCCGCGACGACAAGGCCGCCGTCGGCGGCTGGCTCGACACGGACCCGGTCGCGCTCAAAGCACTGGTCGGGCGCTGGGCCGACCTGCCGCTCGGCGGAGTCATCCTGACCTGCATCGACCGCGACGGCATGATGTCCGGACCCGACCTGCCAACGCTCGCCAGGGTGAGCAAGATGACCCGGCACGAGCTGCAGTACTCGGGCGGGATCGCCTCGATGGATGACGCTCACAGGGCGATCGCGGCCGGCGCGCACGCGGTGATCCTCGGCAAGGCGCTGTACGAAGGCCGCGTCACGCTGGAGCAGGCCCTGGCGACATGAGGGGGCTGGCAGCCATCGCCTTTGCGCTGCTGCTCATCGCGTGCGGGGGTCGCGAAACCACGGACGACCAGGGACTCCACCAGGATGTTCAGAACAGCACGAACGGAGCGGAGGTGACCTTCGACGCGACCGTGCTGAATGACCCGGTGCAAAGTGGAGACCACGAGCGGTTCGAGGTCAAGACTACGACCGGCGAGACGCTCGAAATCGACCACAACACCAACCTGGCGCAAGCGGTGCCCATCCACAAGGGCGATGGGGTTGTGATCCACGGGCAGCTCTACATCGATCCAGGGCCGCACTACGGCGTTCACTGCACCCACGCGCACACCTCGAGCGGATGCCCCAGCCCAGGCTGGATCGAGTACAACAACAACTACTACGAATGAGCCGGCGAGAACGGCCACGCAGCCTGGTCCGAAACCTGCGCGCCGGGACCTACAACCCGTTTCAGCGAGTGGGGCTGATCGTCCTCAACACGTTCCGCAAGATCCCAGGCGGCGGATGCTGCGGACAGTACGGCGAGCCCGGTTGTTGAATGACGAAAGATGAGGCCCGTGCGGCCGGTTTGATCAAATAAGGAGACTCCATTGAAGGCCATCGTGTACGAGCGCCACGGCGGACCCGATGTCCTGAGCTTCGAGGATGTGCCGGACCCGCGACCTGCCGATGGCCAGGTGCTGGTCGACGTGGAGGCGGTCGGAGTCAACTTCCGCGACGTTTACGAGCGCGAAGGCCGCGAGTACGTTCGCACACCACCCGCGATCGTGGGCATCGAGGGCGCAGGCAAGGTCGCCGGAACGGGCCGTCGCGTCGTCTGGACGGGCGTCCCGAACAGTTACGCCGAGCGGGTCGCTGCCGATCCCCAGGCGCTGGTGCCGATCCCGGATGGAATCGCAACCGAGATCGCCGTCGCCGGGATGCTGCAGGGCGTCACCGCCCACTACCTCGCCTATGACTCCTACCCGATCCAGAAGGGCGACTGGGTGGTCGTGCACGCGGCCGCCGGCGGGGTGGGCAACCTGCTGACGCAGATCGCCAAGCTGCTTGGTGCGCACGTGATCGCGACCACGTCGACCGAAGACAAGGCCAGGCTGGCGCGAGAGGCGGGGGCGGACGAGGTCCTGGGCTACCAGGACTTCGCGCAGCGTGCGCGCGAGATCGCGGGAAGCGACGGCGTCGCGGCGGTCTATGACGGTGTCGGCAAGACCACCTTCTACGAAGGGCTCAGGGCACTGCGCCCATTCGGCAAGATGATCA
>VBGE01000002.1 GCA_005880345.1 Chloroflexota bacterium
TCCCGCTGCCATCACTCCCGGCGCGGTCGAGTTCTATTTCCCGCCAGGAGGGTGTCTCACCACCGGAAACGGCGCCGACCTGCACATCTTCAGCGGCTATCAGTACAACTGGGTGAGCGTTTACGAGCCGGCCAGCAATGCGTGCACCAACGGCTTTGGCGCCATGAGCAACAGCGCCTACATCGGCCTGGTCTACTGCCCCGCGGCATCCATAAACGTGATTTCGCCTTACACGTTCGAGGCAGGGTCCGGGGGCGTGATCGCGGCTTCGATCAACTTCACCGGCACCCTGCCGACGATCACGTTCAACGCGTCCTACGCGCCGGCGCCACCGGCGAGCAGGCTGACCGGCTAGCTGGAGACTTCGACCTCCGCCGGCGCAGCGATCTCCGCCGGCCCGGCTCCGTTGGTCTCGTGCCCATCGCGCCGCGACTCGAGATGCGCGAGGCGGCGGTGCAGAGTTGAGGCAGACCTGTCGTCGCCCAGCTCCACGTAGCGCTCGATCGCGCCGCGCCATGCGGCTCGGGCGTCGTCGACCTTGCCCAGGCCCCACTGGGCCTGGGCTCTCGCCGACAGGGCCTCGGCGCGCTCGCGGGTCTTGTCGGCGGGCAAAAGCTGCAGAGTCGAGTCGACCAGGCGCAGCACCTCTTCGAACGCGCCGACGGCCAGGGCGTTGGCGGCGGCGCGGCCGAGGAACGTTGCGGTGCGCGCGGCGTCGGCGGCGGTGCCTGCCTGGTACAGGTGGTAGCCGATCTCAGCCGCATGTTGCTCAGCGGACTTGCCGTAGGCGCGTTCGAGGGTGTCGGCGACTGCCAGGTGATAGGCCTGCAGCCGCGGGAGCGGCAGCGCCGCCAGGACTCTCTGGCGCACCAGGTCATGCGCGAACCGGTATGTGTCCTTGCCCGCGGCGACCAGGAAATGGCCCCGGATCGCTTCGTCGAGCGCATCGCGCAGCTCGTGGCCCGAAAGCTCGCCGAACGCTTCGAGCAGCGGGATGTCGAAGTCTCTTCCGATGACACCGGCCGCCACGAGCATTCGCTGGGCGGGCTCGCTGAGCCGCTGGATGCGCCGGCCGATCAGGCCGCGCACGCTCTGCGCCAGCTCCAGGTCCTCCTCCGTGTAGCTGGCCTGAGCATGGGCGCCGCCGCCGAGCATGCTCTCCGACTCTGACATGTAGAGGAAGGAGTGCTCGACGAAAAGCGGGTTGCCTTCGGCGGCGGCCTGGATGCCGATGAGCTGCACCGGCGACAGGGGCGTCTCGGCCATTCCGGCGATGATGCGTTCCACGTCAGTGTCGGAAAGCCGGCCGACCGTGACGCGCTGGGCGCGGCGCCGGCGCAGCAGCCGCGACACAACCGTCGCGTACGGACGCCCCGAGTCGAGCTCTGTATCCCAGTAGGTGCCGAGGATGACCATGCGGCTGCCGTTCACGCGCTCGGCGAGGTCGCGCAGCAGCATGATCGTCGCCTCGTCAGCCCATTGCAGGTCGTCGAGCACGATGAGCAGCGGCTTGGAGCCCTGGACGCCGGAGAGGAATGCGTGGATCGACCGGAAGAGCTGTTCGCGCAGCTTGTCGGCCGCGACCTCATGTGCCGCAGCCATGCCGCGCACCTTCTGGCGCAGGCTCGGCACGACGGTGGCCAGCATCGGCGCGTGGCCGCCGGCCGCGTCATGCAAGACCCTGGCCGGCGCTGACGCGACCGCAGCGGCAAGGACCTCACGGAAGGCGCCGTATGGCTCGCCGTCCTTCTCGAGGCTGCGGCCGCCCAGCACAAGCCAGCCTTTCGCCGTGGCCTCGGCCGCCACCTCGGAGGCCAGCCTGGACGCGCCGGCGCCGGGAGCCCCGGCCAGGAACACGATCGACCCGCTCCCGGTCGCGGCGCGCTCGAGGACCATCCGAAGGTCGAGCCTCTCGTGCTCGCGGTTGACGAAACCGTCGGCCGACGCGAGCATGCGCGGCGATTCCTTGACCTCGCCGGGCGTGACCTGGTGCAGCCGCCAGCGGTCGGGGAAGCCCTTCAGCTTGTACCGGCCGCGGTAGTCGAACTTCATCTCCGCGATCGGGCCGACCAGCTGGCGCACGATCTCTGAAACCAGGATCTCGCCGCCCTTGGCCTTGCCCGCGACGCGGGCTGCGACGTTGACGGCGGCGCCGAAGATGTCGCCGGCCTCCTCGACCACCTCACCCGTGTTGAGGCCGATGCGGATGCGCAGCTTCCTTTCGGGGTTCTGTTTGCTGTACTCGGTGATCGCCTGCTGGATGTCAAGCGCGCACTCGACGCCGTGGCGAGCCGAGCCGAAGCTGATCATGAAACCGTCGCCGAGACCCTTGATCCTGCGGCCCGCGTGCTGGCCGACCATGTCGTCGATGATCGTCTCGTACGCCTTCATGATCTCGTGCGAAGCAGTGAAGCCCCGCGTTGAAAGGAGACGCGTCGACTCCTCGACGTCGGTGAACATGATCGTCACCGTGCCTTCCGTCTGGCCGACCGCCAGGCTGCCGATGATGGTCTCAGCTGTCAGCGGCGCGGCGGCGTTGATCGGCTGGCCGAGGCCTTCGGCGATCTCGCGCAGCAGCCCTTGCGAGGCGCGGTAGCCGGCCTCGCCCTGCGGGTAACGAACCGTCTGGAGCAGTCCGGACTCGACCGCCAGACGCAGCTCACGGCCGGCAGAGTCCTTGCTGACCTTTGCCTCGGCCGCGTAATCGCTCGCTTTCAGCTCGGCGCCCTCGAACGCCTGGGTGAGGGAGGGTGCGAGGCGGAGGCTGAGGCCGCGGCGGGTGATGATCGTCTCGATCACTGCCTGGATGCGGCGGGACGCGCCGGCGGGACCGGCCGCGCCTTCGTTGGCCCGCACCGTCGGCAGCATGCCGCCGAAGCCGGATGAAGCGGCCGCGAGCTGCCCGAGCGCTGTCGTGGCACGTGCCATCGCGGTCGCCGCTTCCAGGGCCTGATGCGCATTGGCGTCTTGCACCGGGCTGTACCCCATCTGGCTGTACGCCATCGTGGGGATCGGCGGCGGCGCCCCGCCGGCCGGCTGCTGTGCCGGCATTGGGTACACGACGGGCGCAACCTGAGGCTGCTGCGGCGCGGCCTGCATCGGCGCCGGGGCGGGCCGCGGCTCGGCCTGAGGCGCCGGCGCGGCTGCCTGCAGGTCCGCGACCGCCGAGCGAGCCGCGTCGATGAGCTTGCGCATCTCCTCCTGCATCTCGGGGGTCTGGGCGGGAACCGCGGCCTCGGCCTGCGCGGGCCCTCCGCTGGTCGGCCGGGAAGCAGGTCGCTCCGAGCTGAAGGGCACGACCACGACGGTGCGATGCTCGACGCTCTCAGCCTTGCCCTGGCCTGACATGAGCGGGTCTTTGGTGACCGGCATCATGCTGTCCGAGCCGGCAGGTACGAAGCGCGACTTCTGCGGGTCGAACAGGTCCTGGTCGACCTGCACGCCATAGAACGCGGCCTTGTCGAGAGCAGTCGGCACGTAACCGGTCGCGTTGTACTCGAGCCGCAGGTCGGGTCCCATGCCGAGCAGGAATATGTCGCGGAGGATCGGGCCGTTGGAGTCGTAGCCCACGACCTCGGCGATCTGCGCGACCTTTCGCCTGCCGTCCGGCATGCGCGCCTGGTGGATGATGAGGTTGACCGCGGATGCGATCTGCGCCCGGACCGCCTCGAACGGGATGTCGATCGATGCCATCATCACCATCGTCTCCAGGCGGGACAGGGCGTCGCGCGCCGAGTTGGAGTGGATGGTCGACATCGAGCCGTCGTGCCCGGTGTTCATCGCCTGCAACATGTCCAGCGCCTCAGAACCGCGGACCTCGCCGACCAGGATCCGGTCGGGCCGCATCCGAAGGCTGTTGCGGAGGAGCTGGCGGATCGTCAGCTCGCCCTTGCCTTCCACATTGGGTGGACGGTGCTCGAGCGCGATGACGTGCGGGTGCTCGATCTGCAGCTCCGCG
>VBGE01000003.1 GCA_005880345.1 Chloroflexota bacterium
GAAGAACACGCTGTTCAGGTACCACTCGAGGATCTGGTCCTTGTTGTAGCGGCGCTCGATCTCAAACGCGAGCAACGCCTCGCGCATCTTGCGGTCTAACGACGTCTGGTTGCCGACCAGTCGCAGCTTCACGAGCTGCTGGGTGATCGTGGACGCGCCCTCGACGGTCGCGTGCGACTTCAGGTTGACCATCGACGCTCGGACAATGCCCTGCGGGTCAACGCCAGGCTCCGAGTAAAAGTTGCGGTCCTCGATCGAGATGACCGCCTCTGGCAGGAGCGTGCCCATGTCGGGCAAGGCCTCGTAATAGTTCTGATAGCCGGGCGGGTGCAGGTCGGCGAGCAGCGTCTGGTTGTCGGACGCATAGATCAAGGTGTCCTCCGGCACGGAGGACGTGACCTGGGTCGGGTCCGGCAGCTTGTCAGCGAACGCGACGTAGCTCGGCGAGGTGATGATCAGGCTCGGCACCGCCACCACGGCCAGAACGAGCAGGCGGACCAGCCAGCCCGCAGGACGCCGGACCCGGTGCTGCTTGAGCGCTTCCGGCGCGCTCGCGCGCCGGCGCATGCCGTTCGGCCTACGAGGCCAGACGGTCTGACTGTTCCGATTCAGCGACATCGTGATCTCCCTCCAGCGGCGGCACCGGGACCGTGCTGAACGGTCCATACCAACCGATCGACTGCGCGCTCAAGATCGCCTGGATGTCAACGACCTGGCCGGCGGGCCGCAGGCCGCGCTGCGCGGCGCGTGCCGTGCGCACTGCGCCAGTCGCCTTGCCCGCCAGCCCGTTGATGGCCGGCTGGCCCGCAGCCGCGTACCACGCCCGTGCGGCGTACTGCAGGTGCGCCGTGGCCTCACGCATACCTTCCAGGCGAGCCCGTGACTCGACGCGACCGACCAGGGCCGCGTGAGCGAGGCGACGCGCCTCGCGCGGCAGCATGACGTCGCGGGTCCAGATGGACACGTCGAGCAGGCGCGTGAGAACGGTGGCGGCGGCGAGCGCGGTGGCGGCGGCCACCCTCCGGTTGAACGCAGCCAGAGGATCGGTCGCGACCACAGGCGTGCGTGCCGGGGCTGCGCGAGCGGGCACCGGCAGCTCCATCCACTCGCGAAGACGGACGCGAGGCTGCCAGGCTCGGGCGCTGCGCCAGGAGCCGAGGAAGATCAGGGCGAAGATGTCAGCGCCGGCCACGATGATGAGCCAGCTTGCGATCGCGAAGCGGTGATCCACGAACCAGCCGCCGACGCCGCCGAGCAAAAGCCCCATGGTGGTGTTGAGGATCTGGTCCGCTCCCCAAGCAGCCGAGGCGCTGAGCTCGCGGGCGTTGGGGTCGGTGATGCTCGTGACGCCGATGAGGCACACCGTGACCAGCGCGATCCACAGGATCACCTCGACCGGTCTCGGTATCGACCTCCTGACTGGCGGCACGAACGTCGCCGCGACCATCCCGGTGAAAAGGGCGATCGAGAACTGCAGCAGCAGCGGGACTTCCACGCCAAAGGAACGCGCCTCCCACCATGAGTATTGGCGCCGCCGGCGACTGCGCTCCGTCCTCGATCAATGCGAGGCGGCATGTTCACATTTCCTTTCCCGTGCGTTGTCTGGATGGCGTGGACGCTGACCCGCTCGGTGTCCACGCCCTCGATTCGCGCACGCCCCTGGCCAAAATCGATGGCAGTACTTCTGATCATCCTGCTGATCACGATCGGGCTCTCCGTGAGAGTCGGGCTGTACGGCCGGCGCTGGAACGTCGCCGACTCCGCCCGCGCCGAGGACGCGTCGGAAGATTCGTCGTGGCTGGTCGACACCTGCGCGCGCAGCTTTGTCGTCGTGCTGCTCTCGCTGCTTGGCTTGCTGGCCCTGGGCGTCATGTACGGCAACGTGCTGGGCGCCGCGCACGCGACTCCGTAGAGCCGGCCGGCTCGACGTTCTAGCTGCAGAAGCAGCCCATCTGCCCCGGGCTGCTTCGCATTGTCTGGAGCGGCGTCTTTTGTGGCAGAATCCGAGCCGCCTCCCAGCCCGCCCACAGGCAGAGGATGTAAAAGGGCGGAATTTGGCCCTCTTTCAAGCCAATTGACAATGCTTGAAGCTAATTAACCCTAGGGCCTACGGAGCACTGGCAGGCCGACCGTAGCTTGCCCCCGACATCACGTGCCATCCCTCGCGGGATGCACGCCAAACGGGGGTACCAGTGCAGTCACTTCGACACCGACTATTCGACCTTTCCTCACGGCGGAAAGCCCGGGTTGCCCTGGCCGTGGTCGCCGCATGCAATCAGCTGACGGTGGTGGCCCTCGCCGCTGCTCCCGCGATCGTCGCTGCTCCCACGGTTGCAGCTTCGCGATCGGTCTGCGCACCCGACGGCGACTGCGCCACCGCGTCGGCTCAGGCAGACCCTGTCAACGTCAGCGTTCCCGGAGGGGCCCAGCGCTGCCCCGATTCCGGTCCAGGGGCCGCCTGCAGCTCTGCCACCGCGGCAGCTGACTCGCAGCCTGGGTCAGCCTCCGTGCCGGCGGGACAGCAACCGTGTGCTCCAAGCAGCCCGAGTTACGGCCAGGCCGCAGTCGACACTCCCGCCGCTTGCAGCGACGTGGTGCTCGATGGTGGCGCCAAGGGCGCCGGTGCCGCGGCGCCGGACCCGGTGGTCCTCCCCAGCATCCCCATGACATCTCTGGGGACGGCCCACCCGAGCCGGATCGAGCTGAAAGCCGATTCAGGGACTCTTCGCAACGGACAGACTGCGGTTCTGACTGCGACCGCAAATACCACCGTCACCGGCACAGGGCTGTCGATCGAGATCTTCGATGACACCGCGGGGATGCTTGTGGCCGCGTGCGCGCAGGGCAGTCGGTGCGCCGTCGGGTACACCGCGAACTCGGGGATTCACAACTTCGCTGCCTTCGTCACCCCGGCGACGGCCCAGAGGCCCGACAAGGCGATTTCTCTCGCCTCCAACCAGGTGAGTGTCGGGTGGCTCAACAGCGCGATACAGGTGAGCAAGAAGGTCGTGGGTCAGGGCCAAGCCGTGACACTGACGGCCAGCTCGACCATCGACGTGCGCAGCTCAGGTCGATGGCTCGAGATCTACGACCTCACCGCCGGTACGCGGCTGACTTACTGCACGCGGGGAACCGTGTGCACAACCAGCTTCAAGCAGACCACGGGCGGCGTGCACGAGATCGTCGGATACGTCACGGGCCAACCCGAAGCGGTGTCGAGCCCGGTGTACGTGACATGGCTGGGAGTGAGCCTCTCCGCGACCTCCATCGGACCCAACACCGGTGGCACCGTCTACCTCAAGGCGACCACCAACGTGGACCTGACCGACACGCCCTGGGTGGTCGGCGTCTACGACCAGCAGGGACATCTTGTCGACCACGCCTGCAAGACCGGCACCGCATGCAGCGTGCGGGGATGGATGAGCACCGGGGTCACGCCGTCATACGTCGCTTACATCGGCGCGCTGCCACCGGCGCCTTCGACCCTCGGCGGGAAGCTGGTCCATGCGGCAACGAGCGCCGCTCAGCTCCCTCTCGTCGACGTGCAGGCGAAATCCGACCTCATCCAGCCGACACACCTTCTGTGGGGTGTCGACTCCTGCAAGGCTTTCACGGGCGATCCGTCCGGCCATGAAGTCTTCTGGGATGTCGTGCGGGGTTTCGGGACACCGAACTTCTGGGGCCGCTACCTGACGGACACCGTATGTCCTGCGCTTAGCTCCACAGAGGTCGCACTGGCAGCGCAGTACCACATGGGCATCCTGCCCATCTACAACGACTACAACTGCTCGAACGTCTCGTATTACGAAACGGGCCGCGGCTACGCGGTCGAGGCGACGGCTGCCGCCGCCAGAATCGGCATTCCAAAGGGACGGCTGATCGTCATCGACATCGAGCCGCCCGGCGCCGCATGCCCGGGCGCCGCTGCCGTGGACAGCGGCTTCATCGAGGGATGGTTTGACGGAGTCACACATGCCGGATACGTCCCCGGTTACTACGGGAACGGCACCGCCGGGAGCGAGTTCGCATCCGCCTGGTGTACGGCTGTGGCGAGCGCGCCCAACATCGCAACAGGCTCGGACCTGTGGTCGTTCGAACCGTCTCTACTTGGCGCCTACGCAAAGACCGGCGCCCCCAGCTACTCGCCCTATGACCCGGGTTGCGCCGGCAACATGGAGGCATGGCAGTACCAGATCGGCAGCAACTCGCCTGACGGCGACGTCGACTCCGACGAGGCGCTGTCGACGTTGCCCCTCTGGTACCCGTGATCGACTGAAGCTCGATTACCTCCCCTGAAGCGCCCGGGTGGCACCAGCCGCCCGGGCGTTTCCCATTCGTAGCCTCGTTTCATCTTTATTTACCCGGAGGGCAACACGAATGGAGCGAAGGGACAGCGACATCGAACGCGATCCCGCAAGCGGCGATGTGCACGAGCACCACAGCGTTGTGAGCGAGGGCACCCCGGTCGCGC
>VBGE01000004.1 GCA_005880345.1 Chloroflexota bacterium
AATTAGGGAGGAGTCATATGACAGATCACGGACTGGAGCTTGCTGGCGCGTTGATCGGGTTCGGCCTTCTCATGGGCCTTGGCGCAGTGGGCGCCGCCTTCGGTGACGGCCTGGCCGGGAACGCGTTCATCAGCGGTGTCGCCCGTCAGCCCGAGGCGCAGGGAAGGATGATTCCCTGGTTGTTCACCATCGTCGGTCTCGTCGAGGCCATGTACTTCATCAACCTTGCATTCGGGTTCGTCTTCCTGGGCCAGGTCAAGTAGATGTTCTTCCTGGCCGGCCAGGCCGGCGTCATCGACATCAACGGAACGGTGATCGTCGAAATCGTCACCTTCCTGCTGATGACAGCCGTACTGGCCCGCTGGGTGTATCCACAGGTCGTCGCCGTGGCCGAATCGCGCCGGCGTGCCATCGCCGAAGAGCTCAAGGAGGCGGAACGGGCGCGGGCTGACGCCGAGGCGCGGCTCAAAGAAGCAGAAGCGAAGCTCAACGAAGCCAGGACGACAGCGCAGGGCGTGATCGAGGGCGCTGCCAGGTCGGGCGAGCAGCTCAGGCAAGAGCTCAAAGAGAAAGCGGAGGCCGAAGCCAAGCGTGTGCTCGAAAGTGCGAGCAAGGGCATCGAGGCCGAGCGGGAGCGGGCCCTGCAGTCAGTGCGCAGCGAGGTCGCCGGCATGGTCGTTGCCGCCACCGAGAAGGTCATCGGCGAGACGCTCGACGAACCCAGGCACCGCCAGCTGATCGAACGCGCCATCCGGGAGGTCGCGAGTGGCGACGGCCGCGGCTAAGAGGTACGCGAAGGCGGTCTTCGATCTGGCTCAGCAGGATGGGCAGGTCGAACAATGGACGCGCCGGTTGGAGCGTATCCGGGAGGTCTTCGCCGATCCGGAGGTCGCCGGCGTCCTCAGCAACCCCACCATTCCGGCCGCCCGACGCGAGGCCTTCGTCGCGGACGCCCCGCATCTGTTTGACGCAGAAGCGACGAACCTCGCCCGGCTGTTGATCGAATCCGGCCGAATCGCCGAGGCGCCCGCGATCGAAGATGAGTTTCAACGTCTGACCGACGATGCGGCGGGTCGCGTGCGCGCCACAGTCACCACGGCGATCGCGCTGAGCGCGCACGACCGGGAGCGCGTCACCGTGCAGCTGTCGGCGCAGCTGAAGAAGGAGGTCCGGCTCACGGTCGCCGTCGACCCTCGCGTCATCGGCGGGTTGAGACTGCAGTACGGCGACCACGTCGCCGACGCGACCGTCGCCACGAGGTTGCAGCAGCTGCGACGCCGATTGGCGTCCACCTAGGAGATCTGAGTTGGGAATCAGCACGAAAGAGATTTCAGAGGTCATCAAGGAACGGTTGAAGGACTTCGATGCGAGCCTGGTGTCGGCCGACGTCGGCCGCATCGTCGCCGTCGGTGACGGCATCGCGCAGATCTATGGCCTCCAGAACGCGATGGCCGGCGAGCTCCTCGAGTTTCCGCACGAGACGTATGGCCTCGCCCTCAACCTCGAAGAGGACCAGGTTCGGTCCGTCATCCTCGGTGAGTTCGGTCACCTGCACGAAGGTGATGAGGTCAGGACGACGGGCCGCCTGCTCGAGGTCCCAGTTGGGGACGAGCTGCTCGGTCGAATCGTCAACCCGCTGGGCGTTCCCCTCGACGACAAAGGCCCGATCAAGACCAGCAAGACACTCCCGGTCGAAAAGATCGCGCCGGGGGTGATCACACGCCAGCGCGTCGACAGCCCTGTGCAGACCGGCATCAAGGCGATCGACGCCATGATCCCGATCGGCCGCGGCCAGCGGGAGCTGATCATCGGCGACCGCTTCACCGGCAAGACCACGGTCCTCCTGGACACGATCATCAACCAGAAGGGCAAGGACCTCTACTGCATCTACGTGGCCATCGGACAGAACGCCGCGTCGATCGCGCGCGTGGCGGCAACTCTCGAAGAGGCCGGCGCCATGGACTACACGATCATCGTCGCGGCGTCGGCGGCCGACCCGGCGTCATTGCAGTACATCGCACCCTACGCGGGCTGCGCCATGGGCGAGTACTTCATGGAGCAGGGCAAGGAAGCTCTTTGCTGCTACGACGACCTGACCAAGCAGGCGTGGGCCTACCGCCAGCTCTCGGCCACCCTGCGCAGGCCCCCCGGTCGCGAGGCGTATCCGGGCGACGTGTTCTACCTTCACTCGCGGCTGCTGGAGCGGGCGGCGAAGCTGAACCAGGCGCACGGCGGCGGCTCGCTCACCGCGCTGCCAGTGATCGAGACACAGGCGAACGACGTCTCTGCCTTCATCCCGACGAACGTGATCTCGATCACCGACGGCCAGATCTACCTGCAGTCTGACCTCTTCAACGCCGGCCAGCGCCCGGCCCTCAATGTAGGCATCAGCGTGTCGCGCGTAGGAGGCGACGCTCAGACCAAGGCTATGAGGCAGGTGTCCGGCAAGCTGCGCCTCGATCTCGCGCAGTACAGAGAGCTGGCAGCGTTTGCCCAGTTCGCCTCGGACCTCGACAGCGCGACTCGCAACCAGCTCGAGCGCGGGGCGCGCCTGACCGAGCTGCTCAAGCAGGACAAGTATCAGCCGGTGGCATTGGGCCAGCAGGTGGCGGCGCTCTACGCGGGCACCCAGGGTCATCTCGACAAGGTGCCAGTCGCACGTGTGCGAGAGTGGGAGGCGGGGTTCGTCCGCTTTCTCAAGGCCGACCGCCCGAGCCTGCTGGAAGAGATCGAGAAGCAGAAGGCGCTCGACGACACCCTCTTGGCGCGGCTCAATGCCGCTATATCGAGCTACAACCACCAGTTCGGTGTCGAGGGTTACCAGGAACAGGCGGATTCCGCAGCGGCAGCCCCAGCGACAAGCAAGAAGGCACCGTAAATTGCCGGCATTCAGGGACATCGTCCGTCGTATCGACTCGATCAAAAACACGCAGAAGATCACCAAGGCGATGCAGGTCGTGGCCGCGACGCGGCTGCGGCGCGCGCAGGCCGCCGTACAGGCGACCCGACCGTACGCGGACAAGATGATCGAGGTGCTTCAGACCGTGAGCGAGCGGGCGACTGAGTACAAGCACCCGTTCCTGGTCAGGCGCGAGGGCAAGCGCGCCGTGATGATCCTGGTGACCACCGACAAGGGCCTATGCGGCGCGATCAACGTCAACAACATCCGCGCCGCGACCAGATACATGAGCGAGCACTATCCGGACCATCCGCGCTACGTCACTCTCGGCCGTAAGGGCCGCGATTTCCTGCTCAGGTACAGGCGCGAGGTGATCGCCGAGGTGAGCAGCCTGCCCGACCGACCGGGCCCTGGGCAGGTGCTGCCCGCGGTGACGGTGGCGCTCGAGGAGTTCGCGAGGGGCAACGCGGACGCAGTGTTGCTCTGCTATGCGAAGTGGATCTCGACCCTCCGGCAAGAGCCGACGATCCGGGTGCTCATCCCAGCCGAGATCCCAAGGCGCGAGGGCGAGCGCCAGGGTCCGCAGGCGGACTACATCTACGAGCCGGAGCCCGAGGCCGTGCTCGACGGGCTGCTGCCACGATATGTCGAGACCCAGGTGTTTCAGGCGGTGCTGGAAAACAAGGCCAGCGAGTACTCCGCCAAGATGATCGCGATGCAGAACGCGACCAAGGCTGCGGGCGACCTGATCGACTCTTTGACCCTTTATGCGAACAAGGTCCGGCAAGCCGGCATCACAACTGAATTGATGGAGATCGTGAGCGGCTCCGAGGCCGTCAGCGCGACCTGAGGAAGGAGTACGAAGTGGCAAAGACGAAAGCCAAACCCGAGAAGAAGAAAACTGAGAGACAGGGCCGCATCAGCCAGGTGATCGGAGCCGTGGTCGATGTCGAGTTCGACGCCGGCGCCCAGCCCGAGCTGTTCGAGGCGCTCCTGG
>VBGE01000142.1 GCA_005880345.1 Chloroflexota bacterium
GAACTGCCTGAACCAATCGGTGGCGTGGGCCACCGCCTCCTGCGGTCCCTGCCTTCCCGCCGCGGTCGGCACAACGAACGCGGGACCTGGTTTGGCCGCCGCCGCGAGCATGCGGTCCTGCTCCTCGTTGCCCGGATGGAACTCGTCGCCGCCGACGAGCGCCAGCAACCCGGGGTTTTCAGCCACGTCCGTAGGATATGGCGGTGTCCGTTCGAGTCAGGATCGCGCCGAGCCCGACGGGGTTCGCCCACCTCGGCACGGCCAGCACAGCGCTTTACAACATCCTGTTTGCGCGACAGAACAATGGCGCGTTCGTGCTGCGCCTCGACGACACGGATCTGGAGCGCAACCGGCCTGAGTACGAGGCGCTCATCTACGAGAGCCTCACGTGGCTGGGCCTGCTCTGGGACGAAGGCCCCAACAATCCTGGACCCTACGGTCCGTATCGGCAGTCGGAGCGGGTGGACGTCTATCGCGAGCACGCCGCACGCCTGATCGCAGAAGGCAAGGCTTACCGGTGCTACTGCACGCCGGACGAGCTCGAAGAGGAGCGACGGCAGGCGCAGCGCGAGAAGCGCGCGTACAAGTACTCGCGCCGCTGCCTGATGAATCCGCCGGAGGGTCGCAGCGTGTTCGCCGTGCGCTTCAAGGTCCCGGGCGGCGAGATCGCGTTCATCGACATGGTGCGCGGCGAGATGAAGTTCGACGCCGACCTGATCGGCGATTTCATCATCGTCAAGTCGGACGGCTACCCGACCTATCAGTTCGCGAGCCCGGTCGACGACGCGCTGATGAAGATCACGCACGTCATTCGGGGCGAAGAGCATCTCTCCAACACGCCTTACCAGTTGATGCTCGTCGACGCGCTTGGCTTTGAGCGGCCGGCGGCCTACGCGCACATGCCGCTGATCCTCGCCAACGACGGAGCCAAGCTTTCCAAGCGCAAGCATCCCGAGGCCAACCTCATCCTGTTTCGCGAGCAGGGCTATCTCCCGGAAGCGTTGCTCAACTACATGGCACTGCTGGGCTGGAACCCGGGCACGGAGCAGGAGATCTTCACGGTGGATGAGCTCGTCCAGGCCTTCTCCTTCGACCGCGTGCAGCACGCGGGCGCGCGTTTCGACTGGGAGAAGCTGAACTGGATCAACGGCGAGTACATCCGCCGCCTGGCCGACGATGAGCTCGCGCGCCGCCTGCAGCCATTCGTGCCGCGAGTCGAGGCATCAACGCTGGAGCTGGCCGTGCCGGCGCTCAAGACGCGGATGCACAAGCTGAGCCAGGCGGTCGATTACCTGGACTACCTGTGGACCGATCCGCCTGCTCCCGCGCTCGACGCCGAGACCACAAAACGCGTGCAGCAGGCGATCAACGCGCTGCGCGACGTGCCGTGGGAACCGGAGGCGATCGAAGCGGTGCTCGAGAAGGCGGTCGCCGACTCGGGCGTCGGCAAGGGCAAGTTCTACACGCCCCTGCGCGACATCCTCACCGGCAAGAAGGTCTCCCTCCCCATCCACTACACGCTCGCACTGCTCCCCAGGGAGGTAGCGCTGTCGCGTCTGGAGCGCGCCGCGCTCGTACGCCAGTGAACCTGCTCACGATCGTCATCGACCTGAACCCGAACATCATCCGCATCGGCCCGCTGCTGATCACCTGGCACGGCGTGTTCTCGGTGCTCGGGATCATCGCGGCGGCGCGCCTGGGCTTCTGGCTCCTCGAGAAGGACGGCGTCAACCTCAGGAACGCGGGCGACGGGCTGGCCTGGATGGTCGTGTTCGGCCTCATAGGCGCCCGTCTCCTCTATGTGTGGGAGAACTTCCAGATCTTTGCCCACGGCCAGTGGCTGCGCATCTTCGCCCTGACCGAGGGCGGGATCAGCCAGTGGGGCGGCCTGTTCGGTGCCATGGTCGGCGCCTACGTGTGGGCCAGGCGGGCAAGATTCGGTTTCTGGAAGATCATCGACGCCGGCGGCGCCGGGGCGATGATCGGCCTGGCGATCGGCCGCATCGGCGACGTGATCAACGGTGAGCACCACGGCAGCCCGACCACCGCGCCGTGGGGCGTGGAATACGTCAACGCGAACACCCTCGGCCAGCCGGGCGTGGTGGTTCACCCCGAGGTTGCCTACGAGATGATCCTGTGCCTCGGCATTCTCGCCGCGGTGCTGCCCTTCCACCAGCGCCTCAAAGCGCGGCTACCGGACGGTGTTCTCGGACTGATCTATTTCGGCGTGTACGCGCTGGGCCGTTTCTTCCTTAGCTACTACCGGCTCGACCCCGCGGTCTTCCTCGGCCTGCGGCAGGCGCAGATCGCGTCTGCGCTCATGGTGATCGTCGCGATCATCGCGACACCGGTTCTGCTCCGGCGGCGGCCCGCAGCAGTCGCCGTGCCAGCGCCGGTGACTCCGGATCGTGTCGAAAGTACACGTGAACCTCTTGATGCGACGCCAGAGCCGAACGCACCTCGGCTGTCCAGGCGCGCAAGGAAGCGCCTGGGTAACCGCGACGCAACCGAAAGTAAGCCACCGAGCTGACGTCGACCAGCGGCGCTCGCGGCCATTTCTCTTCGTCAGTGACGACCAGCGCGCTGTCGTGCTCGCGCAGAACGCCATATGTATCGTCGTCGAACCATGACTCGTGGCGAAATTCGACCGCCGCGGGCCGCGCCAGCGTCGTGAGCAGCGAGTCGAGCAGCGTCAGGTTCTTCTGACGCACCGGCGGAAACTGCAGCAGGACCGGGCCGAGCCGCTCCGCCAGCACGGCGATACGCTGCGTGAAGATCCTCGCCAGGCCGACGCGGTCGAATGCCTCAGCCGAGTAGGTCAACCCCCGGTTCGCCTTCATGCAGAACCGGAACCCGGGCGGCGTCTCCGACGCCCACTTCAGCAAGGTGGCCTCGGGCGGCGTGCGATAAAAGCTGCCGTTGAGCTCCACCCCGTTGAGCCTCTCGGCGTAATAGCCCAGCATCTTCGAGCCGGCCAGGTTCGCGGGATAGAACGTACCCTTCCAGCTCGCGTAGCTGAAGCCGGAAGTCCCGGCGAAGAGCATGTCGGTTACGCGACCGGGGTCGTGGCGCGCATGACTCTTTCGTGCAGCTGCCCGCATGCGGCGTCGGCCTCGCGCCCGCGCGTGTCACGCACGGTCACGTTCAGACCCTCCGCCTCGACCATGTCTCGAAAAACGCGAATCGACGCGCGGTCCGGCGCGCTGTAGGGCGTGTCGTCGACAGGATTGAACGGGATGAGGTTGACGTGCGCCAGCCTGCGCTTGAGCAGCGCGCCCAGCTCTTTCGCGTCCTGCTGCGTGTCGTTGACGCCCGCGAGCAGCACCCACTCGTAGCTGACGCGGCGGCCCGTCTTCCGCGCGTACTCCTGCGCCGCGTCGACCAGGTCGCGGACCGGGTACTTGCGGTTGATCGGGACGAGGACGTCCCGCAGCTCGTCGCGCGCGGCGTGCAGAGAGATTGCGAGCGTGACGGGGACCTTCTCCTCGCCGAGCTGAGCGATCCGCGGTATGAGCCCGCTCGTCGAGACGACTATGCGGCGCGGGCTGATGCCGAGCAGCTCGGGGTCGGCCAGCCGCCGCACCGAATCGACGACCGCCAGGTAGTTGGCCATCGGTTCGCCCATGCCCATGAACACGACATGCGACAAGCGCCGGCCTTCGGGCGACAGGATCCGCTGCGCGTCGACCGCCTGCTCGACGATCTCGTGCGCCTTGAGGTTGCGCCCAAACGGAAACTTGCCCGTGGCGCAGAAGGGACAGCCGATGGGACAGCCTGCCTGTGACGAGATGCACAGGGTCGTGCGGTCCGTGTAGCGCATCACGACCGCCTCCACGGAATGTCCTCCCTCCAGCTCGTACAGCGTCTTGCTGGTCAGGCCGCGGTCAACCACCGAGGTCGCGATCGGCTTCAGCGACGTGACCGCAAACTCGCCTTCGAGCGCGGCGCGCAGCGCTGTGGGGACGTCGCGCATCGAGGCAAAGGTGTCCGCCCCGCGCGCGAGCCAGTCCCAAACCTGGCGGCGCCGGTAGGCCTGGGCGCCGTGTTCCTCGAGCCATCGTTCGAGCTCGGCCGCGGACAGGGAGAGGATGGGGGTCACCCGGCTAGATTACCGACGAGCCTCATAAACCTCGCCGCGCTCGGCCACGACTCCGTCATCGACGAGCTTGCGCAGATGCGCGCGCATGGTCATCTCCGCCGCGACCATCAGCTTGTCGTCGAGCTCGCCATACACCCGCCGGGTCAGGTCCGCGGCCGCGCCAGGTCCCCGGCGCACCTCGGCGAGCACCTGAGCCTCGCGCTCCAGGCGGTGGCGGCGGTACTCGTCGATCTTCGCCATCGCGTCGGTGACCGGATCCCAGTGCCCGGGAAAGAGGAGGCGAGGCTGCAGCGAGGCAAGGCGGTCGAGCGATCGCAGGTAAGCCGCGACGTCGCCCTCGGGATAGGTGACCATCGAGCTCCCCTGGCCCAGGATCAAGTCGCCCGTGAACACCGCGCGATCGTCGGCGAGCAGGAAGCTCAGGTGGTCGGCGCTGTGGCCTGGCGTGTGGAGAGCGGTCAGGTTGACGTTGCCGGCGCGCACGACGTCGCCATCGCCCAGCTCCGGGTAACGCCGGACGGTGACATGCCGCGGGGCAGCAAATCGTTCGGCCAGCGGCAGATGGTCGGGATGCGAGTGGGTGACGAGGACGACCCCGACCGTCCTGCCGTCGAGTCTTTGCTCGAGCGCGGCAAGGTGGCGGTCGTCGTCCGGACCGGGATCGATCACGGCCACCACCGCGCCGGCCTCGACGATCCACGTGTTCGTGCCGGGGCCGGTATACGGACCCGGGTTCGGCGCGACGACGCGGGAAACCGCCGTCAACGGGGGTGGTAAGCCGGAAGGTAGATCGCCGGCTGGTCGCCGTCGCTCGCGTCCAGCCAGCCGCCGAGCTGCGTGTCGACGATCAGGCGCACCAGCGGCTCACCCAGCTCGGGCAGTGCCAGCGGCTTGGGCTCGCCCGAAGTCATAAAGCTCAACTTCCACCAGGAGCCGACGGGTTCGGCCGCGACGTGCAGCGAATCCCCCGACTTCCATTCGCGGATCCGAGTGAGGGCCTCCACCAGGACGGGCTCCGAGCCGACCACCGCGGCCTCCGAGGGCAGCCGCTTGATCGCCGACGGCAGCGCCAGGTTGAGGACCGCGCCCAGGACGACGCCCCGAGCAATGTCCTTCGGCACGATGGCCGCAGCTTCGAGCGCGGCGGCACGCCTCGCCACCTCTTGCGCCTGCTCGAACACGCCCTCGAGCAATTCGGGCCGGCCGAATGCCGCCTGCCGCGCAGATTCCTGAAGGGCCAGCACTGCCGAGCGGAGCTTGTGACCCAGCCTGGCGAGCAGGTGCTCGCGCTGCTCGTCGACCAGCCTCTGGCCGATCTCGAGGGCCTGCCGGGCCGGGCGCAGCCCCGCCCGCTCCGCCCAGCCCACGAGCCGGCCGTTCAAGACGAGCGGTTCCCACGGCCCGCCGGGCGGCGCGAAGTCGCGGTCGGCCGGTCCGTGCCGCCGGTGATCCGGCACATGCTCCATGCCACCGCCCACGCGAACCCACATGGGCGGAGCGGGGCTCATACCGGGGTCTAACGCTGGCTCAGGTCCGAATCCGTGCCGGCACCGTAAATTTGAACGTCGTGCCGCGCCGGTCGCTCGAGGCGACCCAGATCCGCCCGCCGAACGATCGCTCCACGACGAGGTGGCACAGATACAGGCCCAGGCCCAGGCCGCCCTGCGACCGGCTGCGCCCGGCCGGCCCGGTCTTGTCGAAGACGGTTTCGAGGTGGCCGGCGGACAGGCCCTGGCCGTGGTCGGAGACCGTCACCTCGAGCCACGCGCGCTGGAGCTGACGGGCTTCGACCTCGACCGAGCCCGTGGTGTACTCGAGGGCGTTGCCGATCAGGTTGCTCAGCACCTGGCCCAGGTGGGCGGACTCGCAGAAAGCGGGCGGCAGGTTCTCAGGCAGCTGGACCTTGACGGCGGCGGTCCGCTCCGCGTATCGGTGGTTGAGCACTCCGAGCACCCCGCCCATGGCCGACGCGAGGTCAACCGCTTCCGGGGTCGGCTCGAAGTGCCGCGTCTCGAGCTTGGCGATGATCAGCTGGCTCTCGACCAGGCTGAGAAGGCGATCGGACGATTCGTATGCCTCCTGCAGGAGCGCGCGGCGGCCGGTCGCGTCGATCGTCTGGTCCCACTGCATGATGCCGGCGAGCGTGTTCTTCATGGCGGCCGCCGGGCTGCGCACCTCGTGGCCGATCGCGCGCAGCATGAGGTCTTTGGCCTCGAGCGCCTGCCGCTGCACCGTCACATCCTCGTGCAGGGTGAGCACGCCGGCAGGCTCACCTTCCAGGCCAGGGATGACGACGCGGCGGACGTGCACCGTGCGGTCGGGTTCTTTCATACGCAGCTCCAGGGTGCCGTCCGTCTCGCCGTCCTCGGCGGGGGTGGCGCCTGCGGCGGCGTAGATCTCGTCGGGCTTGCGGCCGGGCATCTCGGCCGCCTGCAAGCTGTAGATGACCTCGATCTCGGGATTGGCGTAGACGATGCGGCCCGCGGCGTCCTCCAGCATCACGCCCACAGGCGAATGGCGGAGGATCGCGTTCATCATCCGGCGCTCGCGGTCGAGCGCGTCGACCAGCTCGAGCTGGCCGAGGAGGACCGAGGCCTGGCCGGCGAGCACCGCGGCGAGCCGGCGCGTTTCCGCCCCACCTGCAGTCATGCGCGCCACCAGCAAGCCGGCCAACCTGCCGTCGACCTGGATCGGGATGGCAAACGCATCCTGCGGCGCGCCGAGCAGGTCGAGCAGAGCGCGCAAGCGGCGACCCCCGGCGGTGGCCATCAACGCTCGCAGCAGCTGCGCGCTGTCGCTGACAGGGACACGCGGGGAAGGTTCTCCGTTGTCCGAGCGCCGCACGAGCTCGCCGTCCTCGAGCAGCCAGAGCTCGCCCGCCGACCCGGCGAGCGCGCGGTTGACGAGGCGCGCCATCTCGGAGCGCGCGCGGTCCGGCTCGGTGGGCGTGAGCTCGGTGAATGCCGCGACCGCTTCCAGGGTTCGGATGCGGCCGCGAGTCTCGGCCACGAGCCGAGAGTTCTCGATCGCGACCGCCGCGTGGCGGGCGAAATCGAGGGCGGCCGAGCTGGGCTCGGCCACCAGGCGCGACGCGTGCACCGCGCCGATTGCCCCGACGAGCCGGTCGCCGTACCACAGAGGAATGAGGTTCCAGGCGTAGTCATGGGCGACGCCGCTGACGATCCCCGCGGGCGCGGTGCGGTCTTCTGAGCTAAGCCCGGCCCAGGCCAGCACCTCTTCCGCGACGGCGTCGCCGCTGCCCCGAGTCGCGGTGATGCGGCCTTCGGTTTCGAACGCCCAGCAGACGGTGCCCGATGACTCGAGCATGGTCCGCGCCTGGTCGGCGATGTTGGCGACGACGCTCATCAGCTCGTGGCCCGCAAGTGCGGCGAGCTCCTGGATGCGCACGGACTGAGCCAGCGCCAGCTCGTTGGCGTGGTGCAGGCGCATCGTGCGCAACGCGATGCCGATGACGGGCATCGCCGCCTCGAGGAGCTTCTGGTAGGTGCCGGGAAAGCGGGCGCCGTCGTTGCGCATCACCACCATGCCCGCGATGACGCGGTCGTCCTGCGTGATGGGAGACCACACGACGTGGCTGGGCGAGCGATTGAACACGTAGCTGCCGATCGGGCCGCCCAGGTCCGCCTCGTTGGCCGTCACGTCGGCGACGCCCGTGCCGGCTTCGAGCATGCGGCGAAAGAAGGGGGCGCTGTCGATGCTGACCGGCCCGATCGGGGTGGCGGCCTGGCCGTGCTCGGCGGCGAACCCGGAGACGAGCCCCGCCACGTCGACGTAGGCGAGGACCATGTGGGTCGCGCCGAGATAGTCGCCCAGGACGGCAAACACGGCGTCCGACAGCTGGCGCTCGTCTGGCGCGCTGGCCACGCCCATCTCCAGGACGTGCAGCGCCTCGAGCCGCGACCTCTCCGTCTGCGCCTGCATGAAGTGGTCGGCATTGGCGAGCGCGAGGCTGACGTGCGCCGCGATGTCCTGCAGCAGCCTGACGTCAGACTCCTCGAACGCCGCTTCCTTATATGACTGCAGGGAAAGCATGGCGGTGATGCGATCGCCACTCAGCACCGGCACCCACACAAACGAGCGCGAGATGCGCCGCGGGTCCGTAGGCGGAGCGGAGACGAACACGGCGGCGCCCTGGCCGACGGTCCAGACCTCCCGCTTGATCTCTTTCTCCTCGAAGGCCCGGCGCCAGGGGTTGTTGCGGACGAGGACCGGCACACCTGTCTCGTAGGCCTCGCGCGAAGGGCCGGCGACTGCCAGCGCGACTGGAGGCACGACCTCTTCCACCCCGGCGACGTACTGGTAGCCCTCAGCGACCGGGCCTTCCGGCGTCTGGCTGATCGTGGCGAGGATGAAACCGTCGAAGTTGAGGAACGCGCCCAGCTCTTCGCGCAGCGTGCGCATGATCGACCAGCGGTCGAGGCTCGAGGCGAGGCGGCGGCCGATCGCGTTGACCACCTCGAGACGCTTCCGCTGGGTCTCGATCGCCGCATAGCTGCGTGCGTTGCGCAAGGCGAGCGTCACCTCGTCGGCAACCGGTGCGAGAAAGGCGGCGGTCGAGTCCTCGTATGCATACGGCCGTGAGCAGCTGATGCCAAGCGCGCCGCGCACGACGCCGGCTTCCTTGATCGGCACCCATAGCGATGAGGCTGGATGGTGCACCAGCACCGGCCGGCCCTCGGCGAGCACCTTCCGCGCGTTGGCCGCGGCGGGGGCGCGCAGCTTCACCTCGCGGGCCTTCGGCCTGGCGTCCGATTCGATGCGCAGCAGGCGGATCGTGTCGGACTCACGGTCTTCGAGCGTGGCCATCTCCACGGTCTCCACCGGCAGAAGCTCACTCAGGGTGCTGTGGAGAGCTTTGAGCACGCTGCTCTCGTCGAGCGTCGAAGCCATCGCACGCGCGACGCTGTTCAGCGCCTCGAGCCGGCGGGCCTGGTTGCGGGTCAGCTCGTTGAGGGCAGCGTTCGCGAGCAGGACGCCGAAGCGGCGGTGGACCTCCTCGAGGAAGCTGATTTCCGCGGGCGGGACGCGGCGCGAGCGGTGCGACTGATAGACGACGGCCCCGATGAGCTGGCCCTGGTGTTCGACCGGCGCCCAGATGACGAACCTGATGCGCTGCCCGGTGCCGGGACCGCGACCCGCCTGCTGCGTCTTCGACCCGGCGGGCAGCACCGTCAGCTGCGGGTTGGCGTACTGGCGAGCGAATGCCGAGCCGCTCACCGGCCGGCGGCGGCTGTCCTGCAGCACGCCCGAGTCGATGGGCAGCACTCGATACCACCCGTCCCTCTCCAGGACGGTCAGGAGGATGACGTCGTAGCCGAACCTGGGCTGCAAGTTGCGGTAGAGGACCTGCAGGATGTCGGCTTCGGTCAGGCAGCTCGCGAGCTCGTGCAGGAGCTGGGCGGGAGTCGCCGCCGGAACGATCGTCGTGGGCGGCCGCCGGGGCTTGGCCACTGGCGTTCGCTGGACGACCGGTCGCTTCGGCGAGTGCCGTTGAGCCGCGCGAGAGGCTGAAGTGGCCATTGCCACCGATATACTGCCCGAGATTTCCCCAAGATGCCGTTTACCCCGCCGAAGCCGATCGCGCCCACCCCTGAGGATTTACGGGGATCCACCGTTTTGGTGGTCGACGACGAGCGCGCGTGGCGGGTGATCCTCGAAACCGACCTGAAGATGCTTGGCTACAAGGTGTCGATGGCGGAAGACGCCGACCAGGCGTTGATGCGCGCGCAATCCGACAGGCCCGAGGTCGCCATCATCGACCTGATGCTGCCCGAGCCGATGGACGGCTGGGGTCTGCTGACCGAGCTGCGGGCTCGAGGCCAGAAGGTGCCGGTCATCTTCTACACGGCCTACCCGGTCTTTCCCTCAGGCACCGACGACCCGGACGTCGTCGGCTACATGAGCAAAGCTGTCGACCGGGCGGACCTGTATGCCCTACTTCCGCCGGCCATCCGGCGCTCCCGTGAGCGCCGGGACTCGAATTCCTAGGTCTTTAGAAGCTGAACCCGAGGAAGCCCTCTATCCAGTCAGTGCCTGGAAGCAGGAACACCGCAAAGACGAGGATCCCGACTGCAAACCCCTGGACCTTCCTGTGCCACGTCATCCCCAATTTACCCCTTTGTTTTTCCAATTACGCCAGGACCGACACAAAGTATGACGCGGCCCCGGTGAGTTTAATCGTTAAAGCATAATCAATCTTTGTTAATAATAATGCAGAGCTGACCTTGGAAAACCGAACCTTTGGCCGTGAAAACAGGAATCAGGCCCGTCGCGACGTGCGGCTGCCGCCGTTGCCTCCCGGCCTCGAGGTCTATCGGCCTGCGGACGTCCTCGGTTCTTCAGTCCTGGTCGTCGAGGACGAGGCGGCGATGCTTCAGCAGTTGAGGATCGACCTCCACGATCTCGGCTACCGACCTTCTGTAGCCGCCACTGTGCTCGAGGCCCACAACGTGCTGGAGAACGAGCGCGTCGCCGCGGTGTTGCTGGACCTGGTCCTGGATGAGCACGAGGACTCCGGCTTCGAGCTCCTGACCTGGATCCGCCAGCACCACCCGGGGCTGCCGGTGATCGTGCTTTCGGCCGCCCAGGTCAACTCCGCCTCGATACGGCGGGCGTACGAGCTGGGCGCCAGCTCCTACTTTGTGAAAGGCAACGTCCCCATGGCCCACATCTACTCCGACCTCGCCGCCCGCCTGGTCGAGCGCGGCACAGGCCGGCCGGGCACCTACCGATTCGGCCGGCTGGAGTTCGATCCGACGCGACGCTCGGCCAAGCTCGGGGAGCGCGACGTGCGGCTGACCCAACAGCAGGCTGCGGTCATCCTGTTCCTCGCCCAGGGCTCCAAGCCGGCGACGGCGCGCGACCTGATCGAGGCGGGCCTGTTTCGCCA
>VBGE01000005.1 GCA_005880345.1 Chloroflexota bacterium
GCAGGCGCGGCTGGGGCCGGGGCGCATCCACCACTGCATGCGCTGGCTGGGCCAGGCTCGCCGCGCGTTCGACATGCTGTGCGAGCGCGCGCTGCAGCGCGAGGCGTTCGGCCGCAAGCTCGCCAGCCACCAGACCATTCAGAACTGGATCGCCGACTCGGCAGCGGAGATGCAGGCCGCGCGGCTGATGACGCTGCACGCGGCGTGGGTCATCGACACCCAGGGCGCTTCGGCGGCGCGCCGCGAGATCTCGTTGATCAAGTTCTTCGGCGCGAAGGTGCTGCACGACGTGATCGACCGGGCGATCCAGATTCACGGCTCGCTCGGCTACTCGGCCGACCTACCGTTGGAAGAGATGTACCGCCACGCGCGGGCGGCGCGCATCTACGACGGGCCCGACGAGGTGCACCGCGTTTCGGTGGCGCGCCAGGTGCTGGCCGGGTATCGACCGCCCGAAGGGATGTGGCCGCGCGAGCACATGCCGACACGGCGCGAGTCTGCGCGGCGCAAGTTCGCCGCTTTGCTGGAGGCTGCAACCACTGATGCCTAGACGTTTGCCCGAATACGCCGTGCGCAACCGCGACGTCTGGACCGTGTCGAACGCCAACTACACGGCGGCCAGCGCCCATGACTCGTGGGCGCAGGACAAGATCACCTGGGGCCGCTGGAACACGCCCGAGGACGACATCAAGGTGCTGCCGGAAATGAAGGGGCTCGAGGTGATCGAGCTGGGCTGCGGCACCGCGTACTTTGGCGCCTGGCTGAAGAAGGCGGGCGCCAAGCGCGTGCTCGGTGTGGACATCACGCCCGCGCAGCTGAAGACCGCGGAGGAGATGAACGAGGAGTTCGGCCTGGGCCTGGAGGACCTGATCTTCATGCGGTCGACCGACCTGGAGATGGTGTGCAGCGCCGACACCGAGCGGATCGGAACCAAGCTAGTGCGGCCGCTGAAGGGGATGCACCGGCTGGACTGGACCGATGACGAGGTCGGTGCGAGCACCGAGTTCCACGTCAGCCATTCGGAGCTGTTCCAGATCCTGCGCCGGTCGGGTTTCGATGTGATCGACTTCCGCGAGCTGTACGCCGCGGAGAGCGCGGAAGACCATCCGTACTACCAGTACGTGTCGGCGGAGTGGGCCAAGCAGTGGCCATCCGAGGAGATCTGGCGGGCGCGAAAGCGGTAGCTCAAGGGTGAGATTCGGCCAGGTGGAGGCGGTCCCAGTCCGAGTACGGACCGTTGACGTGGACGATCCGCTTCAGCCCGGCCTGCTCTAGCAGGCTCGCGGCGATACCGGCGCGATACCCAGATGCGCAGTGCACCGCCACCGGCGCCTCGCGCGGGATCTCTGCAGAACGGGACGGGATGTCGGGCACGTATATGTGGACCGCGCCGGGGACGTGGCCTCCCACCCACTCGTGCTCGTCACGCGCGTCGACCACGGTCATCGGCGCGGCACTGATGACCCACTCCGCAAGGTCCTCGACGTCGACAGTCTGAAAAGTAGAGACTTCGTAGCCGGCGGTTCGCCACGCGTCGATGCCGCCGTCGAGCGCGCCGGCGATCGTGTCGAACCCGACGCGCAGCAGCTGGCGCTGCGCCAGCCGGAGCTCGGCCTCGCTGCCGCCGACCAGGACGATCGGCCGGCCACGCGCAACGAGCCATCCCACCCACGCGCTCACCGGCCCGTCGATTCCTACGCTGAAGCTGCCGGGGATGTGTCCTCGGTCGTGGTCGCGGCCGTGGCGAATGTCGACCACCGCCGCGCCAGAGGCCATCAGCTGCACGACCTGCGCGGCGGTCAACTGCGTGAGGGCCGGCGGCGTGAGGCCGATGAGCGACGGGCCTCCCAGGTTGACCGCGGCCATGTCGCGGTAGTAGGTCGGATAGCGCGGCTGGTTGAGCACCCGGGCGAGGAACGGCATGACCTCGGTGACCTGGAAGAAGGGATTGGTCTTGCGCTCGACACCCAGCGTCGTCTCGTGGCCGCTGTGTCCGCCGGTTCCGCAGAACGAGCCCGCGCCGTGCGTGGCGAATACGCGGATGTGGTCGGGCAACCCGCGCAGCCGCGCCTGCAGCGTGCTGAGCGCCTCGAGCGCGAGATGGACGGCAAGGTGCGGGCCGAAGAGGTCAGTGCGTGCGATCGCACCCAGCATCACCGCCCCGCCGGAGAACAGGGCCTGCGGCCGGCCGCCCTCACTGAGCAGATACGCCTTGTGGTCTGGCGTGTGACCGGGCGTGTGGATCGCCTGGATGGTCATCCCGCCGACGGCCAGTTCGGCGCCGACGGCCAGCTCCTCGACGTTCGATTGCGCCTCAGCGGCGAGCTCGCGACGGCCCGAGACGAAGTCGTTGTGCAGGTGGGTGTCGAGCGCGTGCGTCAGCTGGACGTGATGCTGGTCGGCGATGTGGAGGTAGCGCTCGATGTCACGGAATGGATCGATGACGACCCCCACGCCTTGTTCCTCATCCAACGCGACGAAGCTCGTGTTCCCCAGCTCTGGTGCGGGGACCGCCTCGACCGTGTACATGGGCGCTAGATGCCGATCGGAACTGTCGTCAGCAGGATCCAGACCGTGATCAAGGTGACCACGGCGGCGCCGCCGTAGAAGGCGACCTGCGCCGGCACCGTTTTCGCAGCATGGACACCAAAGTCCATCAGCAAGTAGCGGATCCGGTGCGCGAAGTGGAAGAACGCAAACATGATGAGCACCAGCAGATAGAGCTTGACCAGCGGGTTGGCCAGGACTCGGATCCACGTGTCGTAGTGCTGATCGACCACCTTCACGATCCCGAGCGGCCCGAGGATGCCCTGGACCAGTACGTGAACAGGCAGCAGGAGCGCCGTGATCACACCGCCGTTGGAGAACAGAAACCAGAAGAACAGGTGACTGAGCGCAGGCCGGCGCACCGCCGTGGTGCTCATCGCGCGAACCAGATGAGGACGAATCCAACCACCACCGACCCGGCCGCCCATGCGCCGAACATGGCCATCACGATGACGCGCGGCGGGATCGACCGGTCCAGGACTTTGACCCTGATGATCACTCCGGCCAGCTTGAGGAAGGTGTAGCTGTGGTAGAGCGCGAACAGCAGCACGACAGCGCTGAAGGCGACAAAAGCTGCGGACCTGGGTGGGTAGTAACCTGCGGGTCCGTTGCCCGCTAGCTTGATCTCGTAAAGCAACCAGATCAGCCACAGGGCCATCGGCACCGCAGTGAACTCTCGTGCCACGTAAAGGAAGTAGTGCCGCGTGCGCGTCCACCAGTTGGCGGGCATGCGCCATCGGTACTCCTTTACCCCCTGCCCCTCACCCTGACCCTCTCCTCTATGGGGAGAGGGCATGTCAATCTCGGTTGCCATAGGGGAGGACGAATCGCATCGTCGTGTCGAGCTTGGTCTGCTGGATCGCCTTGGCCGGGTCGACGCCCTTCGGGCAGACGACCGAGCACTCACCGACGAAGCTGCATTCCCACACGCCCTCGGCATCGCCGATGACCGGCAGCCTTTCCTTCAAACCCTGGTCGCGCGAGTCGAGGTTGTAGCGGCGCGCTAGGGCGATCGCGGCGGGGCCCAAAAACTCGTTGTTAAGACCGTATACAGGACACGCTGCGTAACAGAGCATGCAGTTGATGCACTCGCTGAACTGCCTGAACTCGTCGATCTGCTGGTTGGTCTGACGGTGCTCGCCCGCGCCGAGCGGCAGCTCCTGCTTGCGGATGACCCACGGCTTGATCGACTTCAGCTTGTGCATGAAGTCGTCCATGTCGATCACGAGGTCGCGGATCAGGGGGAAGTTGTTGAGCGGGCCGACGTGGATCGCTCGCGGCCAGTAGTCGCGCACGAACGCGTTGCACGTGAGCTTGGGCGTGCCGTTGACCATCATCCCGCAGCTGCCGCAGATGCCCATGCGGCACGACCAGCGAAAGCTCAGGGAGCCATCGACGTGGTTCTTGATGTAGTTGAGCGCGTCCAGCACCACCATGCTCTCGTCGTAGAAGGGGATGTCGTACGACTGCATGCGCGGCGCCGAATCCCTGTCCGGGTCGTAGCGCGTTGCCTGGATCGTGACCCTCTTGTCAGCCAACTGCCTCTCCCTTCAGTAACTGCGCGCCTGCGGCTGGAAATTCATGATGCGGACGTCTTCGTATTCGAGCTTCGGCCGCGCACCGTCACGCCTGTACGCGAGGGTGTGCTTGAGAAATTTCTCATCGTTGCGCTCTGGAAAGTCGCGCCGCGAGTGGGCGCCGCGAGATTCCTCTCGGGCGAGCGCGGAGACCGCGATCGCCTGGGCGACCTCGAGCATGAAGTCGAGCTCCATCGCCGACGTGAGCTCGGTGTTGAAGGTGCGGCTCGAGTCCTCGATCTTGATGCGCTCGAAGCGCTCACGGAGGCCGCCCAGCTTCTCGACGAGCTCCTCCAGGCCCTGCTTCGTACGAAAAACGCCCGCGCCGGCGTCCATGTCGCGCTGCATCTCCTCGCGGATGACACCGATCTTCTCGTCGCCGCCTTTCTTGTCGAGATAGTCGACCTCGACGCGGTGGGCCTCATCCCAAACCATCGCGTCGACCGGGTTCGCGGTGACCGGCCTGGCGGAGCTCGCGTACTCCGCCGCCGCGATGCCCGAGGCCGCGCCGAACACCAGGCATTCGGAGAGCGAGTTCGAGCCCAGGCGGTTGGCGCCGTTGAGGCCCACGTTCGCGCACTCTCCGGCCGCATAGAGCCCTGCGATGGGCGTGGCTCCATAAATGTCGGCGTCGACCCCACCCATCATGTAGTGCTGCACAGGGCGCACGGGGATGGGCTCGCGCACGATGTCGATGCCCAGGAACTCGCGGCCGAGCTCGCGCATGAAGGGCAGCTTCTCGTCGATGTGCTTCTCGCCGAGATGGCGGACGTCGAGGTGAAGGTACTTGCCGTGAGGACCCTCGAAGCCGTGGCCCTCTTCGAACTCGGTGATCATCGCGCGGGAGATGATGTCGCGCGGCCCGAGCTCCATCTTGTTGGGCACGTAGCGCTTCAGGAAACGCTCGCCGTCCTTGTTGGTGAGGTAACCGCCTTCGCCACGCACGGCCTCCGTGATGAGGATGCCCGTGAACGGCAGCCCCGTCGGATGGAACTGCACCATCTCCATGTCCTTCAGGCCGGCGCCCGCGCGGTAAGCAAGGGCCATGCCGTCCCCGGTGCAG
>VBGE01000006.1 GCA_005880345.1 Chloroflexota bacterium
CGCGGCGTGCAACTCGGTCTCCGTTGCGTCGGGCGGCACGCCCAGCACGAAGTAGTAGTCGGCTAATGGACGGTCGTCAGGCGAGCCCGCACCTCCTTTCGTCTCACAGGCAGAACTGCGCTATCGAAAGCGCAGTCTCGCACGGCGGCTGGGGGTTGTGGCGAGCACCTCGCCATGGGATGCGCCGTGTACGTGGGGACGTGTCAGCCGAACTTCCACAAGATGGTGGTGCTCGCGCAGGGAATCGAACCCTGAACCTTGGGATTAAGAGTCCCCTGCTCTGCCAGTTGAGCTACGCGAGCACATCGGATGAGGTTCGCTGTCGATTTTAGGGGCCGCGAGAACTTAACACCCTGAGTTCCCATCCGTCAGGTCGGCTCGTACGGTCTCGCCATGCCCGCGCGCGTCCCGCTCGACGTCGACCTCGAAGACCGACTCCTCTATGGCCTCACGCCCATGCGGCTGGGCTACCTCGTGGTCGGGATGCTCGCCGGATTCTCGGTATGGAGCGCACATTGGTCATCCGCGCCTCTCCGCGCGGCTGCAGCCATCACCATTGCGGTGATCGGAGCTACCGCCGCATGGGGTCGGTGGCGCGGCCGCGCGCTCGACAGCTGGCTGGCCGACATGGTGATCTTCATCATCGCCACCTACCGCGTTCGGTGGTCGATGCCGCGCCGGCGACAAAAGGCGCGACCAGGTTGATCCGCATCGCGCGTCGTGACGCGGCCGCCTGTTGGCGTGGCAACCCGGACCTGGTTATCACCGAGACAGGGTCGATCGGTTTTGCTGATGCCGCGGAGGACGATCGAGTCCGCTGGCTCAACGCCTTCCGAAGCTTGCTCGACGGGCTCGATGACTCACTGCAGGTCGTCATCCACGCGCGGCCCGGTCCCGACGAGGATGGCGTGCGACAAAACGGCCACCCGGCCCATCGACTCGACGATATGCGTGGCGCAGACCTCTGGTTTGCGCAAGAGATCACCCGTTCGTGTACCTCACATCGCGTGATCCCGTCGCTCGTCACCTCTGCAAGGACGTCGGCTCGTCTGCACGCCGTGCTGACCGAGATGGGCATCGACTTCACCGCTTCAGGCCCGATGGACCCCGCGTTTGGCCAGGAGCTGCCGACGCGATTCCTCCACGTCCGCGGGTTCAGCCGCACCTGGTGCATCGACCGCCTCCCTGGCGCCGAGCTTGAGCCAGGGTGGCTCTTTCGCCTGTTGCCGCCAGGACTTGACGTGGCGCTCTCGTGGCACGCCACCCCGCTGCCTGCCGCCTGGATCGTCCACTACCTCCAGCGGCAGCTCATCAGCATGCGCGCCACGCGCATGGTCGAAATGGAAGCTGGCGCGGCCGATCCGACTCTGGCCACCGCGCTCCCCAACACCGAGGACCTTCAGCGAAGGCTTGCGTCCAGCCAGGACAAAGCGTTCCACGTGTCGATGTATCTGACGCTGACGTCGCCCACGACCGATGACCTCGCCCTTGGCGCGCAGAGGGTCGAATCCGCCGCACGAGCCATCCTCTGCGAGCTCCAGCCCTGCACCTTCCGAATGCTCGACGGCTTTCTCGCCACTCGCCCCGGCGGCCCCGACCGTCTCCAGCGCAAGCGCGTCCTCGACTCGACGGCGCTCACCACTTTCCTGCCCTGGCAGGACGCCGACCTCCAGCAGCAGCAGGGCCTGTTCATTGGCCGTCACCACACTACTGGCGCGCCCGTGCTGATCGATCCCTTTGGGTTGCGGCACGAGCGTCTACATCATCGATCCCGAGCACGAATACGGCCGCCTCGCCCAACAACTCGGTGGCGTCGACGTGCCACTTGCCCTCGGCTCCGGCCACTCCCTCAACGTCCTCGACCTCCGCCCCTCCGACCACCGCGACGAATCGTGGCTTGGTCCCGCGGCCGCCGACGCGGTCGACCTCTGCGCCTGCATTTGCGGCGGCATCGACGAATCGGAACGCGCGCTGGTCGAGGGTGCGGTTCGCCAGGCCTACGACGAGGTCACCCAACCGGTTCTCCGAGATGTCGCGGACCGTTTGCCGCGGGAAACCCGCGTCGCCGTCATCCTCCATCGCTGGGTCCACGGCAGCCTCGGCCAGATGTTCAGCGCGCACACCAACGTGGACCTCGATGCGCCCATCGTCGTTTTCGGCATGCGAGAGCTGCGCGACGAGATGATCGCGCCGGTCCACTTCCTGCTCGCAGAAGCCTTATGGACCCGCATCAAACGCCGGGATCGCCGTCGCCTTCTCGTCATCGACGAGCTCGGCCTGCTCTTCGAAGACGCCACGATTCGGCGCTTCGTCGTCAGCCTCGCGCGGCGCATCCGCAAGTACGACGGGTCGCTCGTCTTCGCCACGCAGAACCCGGGCGACCTCCTCACCAGCGATCAGGGCGCGGTCGTCGCGACCAATCCAGCGATCGTCTTCCTCGGCGCCCAGCGACCCGGCGAGGCCGCCAAGCTGCAGGACGCGTTCCGCCTCAGCCCCAAGCAGAGGACCTTCCTCGAGACGTCCCACCGGGGCGATTTCCTTCTGTCGGCGGGCAAAGACCGCCTCTCCGTCAAGGTCCAGGCGCCGCCCTGGCAAGAGGAGGTGATGCGCGCCGGCCGAACCACGTCCCAAAGCGCGTCCCGACCCCCGCCCTGACCGGTAGGCTTAATCGCGAAATGCCGCGGGTTCTCCACTACCGATTACAGGGTCTTCCGGAGCATCGACTCGAGCGCGTCCACGAGCAATTCGAAGCCCTCGCGGCCGCGCGCGCCTGGCGCTGCGGCCGGCCCTGGGTCGCCAGCTCGCGATCGCGCGGCCTCTTCGAGATGGAGTTCTTCCGCCACCTCAACAACGACGAGGGCAGACACCTCAGCGCCGCCGGCTTCGTCAAGATGACCGGCGACGAGACCGACGCGCTGATCATCACGATCTTCATGCGCGACCTCAGCGCCGAATACGGCATCCGCACCTCGATCCGCGACGAAGACCATCCTCTCGCCAAGCTGCGCCGCCTGGATTTCGATGCGGGCCGCCTGCCGAGCGGCCAATCCCTCGAGGACGTCCTCGCCAAGCGGCCGGTAATCAAGAAAGTGCAGGGCGAGCGCATCTTCTTCTACCCGCCCACATTCCGCCTCCACTCCCAGAGCCCGCCGAGTCCCGAATGGGCCTACGCCCTCTTCGGCATCCGCGCCTACGCGCCCACCCTGCTCGAAGCGGAGCAAGAGGCGCTCAAGATCCTTCGAGGCTTCGGCCACCTTGGCGGTTGAGGGAGCCGAGGCTACCGAAGGTCTCCTCCTTTCGTCCGACCAAACGAAGCTCGCCTTCCGCGCATGGCCCCAGGACCCGCGAACAGCGGACATCACTTTCGCCGTAATCCACGGACTCGGCGAGCACAGCGGCCGATATCAACGATTCGCCAACGGCATGGCCAGATTCGGGATGGCCACCTACGCGATGGACCTGAGGGGCCACGGCAAGAGCGACGGACAGCGCGGCCACGTGGACGACTGGTCGCAGTTCGTCGACGACGCCACGCAGTTCGTCAACCATGTTGAGAGGCAAGCAAAGGGTGAGGTCGTGCCGGTCGGGCATTCCTTCGGCGGCGTGGTCGTGCTGAGCATGGCCCTCGCCGGCAAGCTCACCAATAGCAGGCGCTTCGTCCTGTCGAGTCCCGCCCTCAAGCTCAAGGCAAGCGTGCCCGCATGGAAGACCACGCTCGCCCGCCTGGTGTCGAGCGTCGCGCCCAAAGTTGCCATGAGCAACGAGGTGGACCCCGCCACCGTCTCCCGGATCCCAGCAGTGGTCGATGCCTACCGCACCGACCCGCTCGTCCACGGCAAGATCTCAGCCCGTCTCTACACCGAATGGCAGAAGGCCGCTGCCACCGACCTTCAGCGCGCGGCCGAGATCACGCTGCCTTTCCTCATCCTCGCGGGCACGGCCGACCGCCTGATCGACCCCCAGGGCAGCAAAGAGCTGCACGCAAGCACGCCCAACCTCAGCGACCTCCACATGCTCGAAGGCCGATACCATGAGCCTTTCAACGACCTCGACAGCGAGGAGGTTTTCGACATCATCGCCACCTGGGTTCGCAACAAGAAGAACAAGTGACTGTCGACGCCACGACCATCCTCGCCTCGCATCTCAACCTCGACCCCGGCTCATGGATTGGCTGGATCGTCGTCGGCCTCATCGCCGGCGCCATCGCCGCCCGCGTGGTCGCCGGCCGTGGCTTCGGCTGCATCGCCGACATCGTGGTCGGGGTGGCCGGCGCCATCATCGGCGGCTTCCTCCTCAGCAGCCTGTTCGGCGCCAGCGGCACTGTCGGCTTCTGGGGCAGCATCGTCGTCGCTTTCATCGGGGCTGCGCTACTGCTGGCCGTTTTGAAGCTCGTGTCGGGCGGGCGCCTCTAAAACCAGAAGCCAGAAAAAAAGCCCCTAGCCCGTCGCGGCCCTCACCTCGTCCTGGCGCGGCGCGTCCGGTGACGAAGCCGAAGCCGCCCGCGGCCGCCGCTTGATCAACAGAGTCGTCAACGATGTGAGGAGAAGGACCACGATTGGCACCACGAACGTGTTCTTCATCGCGTCGAGGTAGGCGGTCACGAAGACGTCGTGCGCGAGCGCCGCGATGCGCGCCTTCACGTCTGGCGGCAGGTTGCCCGGCAAGGTCGTCCCGCTCTGCCCGGTGCCGATCTCAAAACCCTTGGAGGACACATTGGTGAACGCGGCCACGAACTGGTCCCGGAAAGCTGCGGGCAATGACGCTGACTGCTTCACCGCCTGGTCGTGCAGCGTGGACGCGAGCTGGTTCTGCAGCACGGCGCCGATCACCGCGCTGCCGATCGCCGCGCCCAGCTGCCGGATGGTGTTCAGCACCGCCGACGCCGAGCCCGCCACCTGCGGCTTGATGTTCCGCATGGCGACCGTCGTCATCGGGGCAAACGTCATTCCGATGCCTGCGCCGGCCACTATGGCCGGGACCAGGAAATTGATCCATGTCGAGTCCGGCCCCGCAACGAAGGCGATGCTGCCCATGCCGATGGTGAACAGCACGATTCCGGTCATGAGGATGTACTTGCCGCCGATTCTGTCTGCGAGGCGTCCCGCAAACGGCGCGGTGAACATCGACGTCAGCGACATCGGCGCCATCGTCAGCCCGGCGACCAGAGCCGTGAAGCCGCGCGCCGACTGGAGGTAGATCGTGAACGGCAGGAACATGCTGAGCATGCCGAAGCTGATCGCTGCGGCGATCCAGTTGGCAACTGAAAAGTTGCGCTCCCGGAAGAGATCGAGAGGGACGAGCGGCTCCTTCTGGTACCGCTCCCAGATCACGAACAAGATCATCAGGACGACGCCAAAGCCGATGACCTCCGGGATCGTGATCGGGTAGGACTCGATCTGGCCCCAGCTGTAACGCTGCCCTTCGATCAGCCCGAAGACGATCGAGAACAGGCCCGCGGTCGCGACCACGATGCCGACGACGTCCCAACCGTGCTGCCGCCCGGGCCGCAAGTCGGGAATGACCAGGAAGGTGGCGATCAACGCGGCGATGCCGATCGGCACGTTGATGAAGAAGATCGAAGGCCAGCTGAACCATGTGATCAGCGCGCCTCCGACAGTCGGCCCCGCGAGCGTGGCCAGGCCCGCGACGCCACCCCAGATGCCAAACGCCGCGCCGCGTCGCTCCGGAGGAAAGATCGAGGTCAGGATCGCCAGCGTCTGCGGCGTGAGCATCGCGCCGCCGACTCCCTGCACCACACGTGCGGCGATCAGTTGTGTCGGGCTCTGGGAGAAGCCGCACAACGCCGACGCGACCGTGAAGACCAGCAGGCCGATCGCGAACAGGTTGCGCTGGCCGTACAGATCGCCCAACCGGCCCGCCGTGATCAGCAGCACGGCATACACCAGCACGTAGGCGTTGACGACCCACAAGATCTGGTCCAGCGTGGTGTGCAGCCCCGCGCTCAT
>VBGE01000007.1 GCA_005880345.1 Chloroflexota bacterium
CGACGTGTGCACCGGGCCCAATCCCGACGGCACGGTTTCCGAGACGCAGGTCGACACGTGCAACGTATATCTGGCAGGTGGTGGCGGACCCTTTGTCGTGGGCGACAACCTCCAGATCGCGCGGAGCTCACCGGTGGACATCGCGACCGTCGTGTTGTGCGCAGGCTCCAGCGTGACGGCCGCGATGGCAGCGACGACGGCCAACCTCTGTGATTTTCACTTCACATCCTCGGCCCAGGGTCCTGGGATGTTCATCGGGCAGGTCCAGTTCTATATCCCCAACACCGTTGAGCCACAGACCCCGATCGGTCAGGTCGCCTTTTTCTGCTCAGCGCCGCCGCAGGGACAGCCGGGATTCTGTCCGGACGTCCCGATGACGATCGATGTGAGAGGTCCTGGCGCGACCGTCATCGACGAGATTCCTCCCACGTTCACCTTCGTCTCGGCGGACATGACGGTGGATGCGACCGGTCCGACGGACACGGTGGTGACCTATCCGTCACCCACCGCGGTCGACAACGCACCCGGAACAGTCGCGATCAGCTGCTCGCCCGCGTCAGGAGCAATGTTCACCGTTGGCCCAAACGCGGTGACGTGTACGGCCACCGACCCTTCGGGCAACAGCTCGACGGCGACTTTCAATGTGGTGGTCCAGAACACGTTCGACAGCCTGTGCCGTGTGACGAAGGCCGACGTCACCAACGAAGGGATCGCGCATTCGCTGTGCGTCAAGCTGGAGGGCGCCGCAGACGCACTCGCGCAGGGCGACTCGGCCGCCGTCGACGGCAAGCTCGGCGCGTACGTCAACGAGGTCGACGCGCAGAACGGCAACGCGTTGACCGCGCAGCAAGCGCAAGACCTGGAGGGACTGGCGGCGCTCCTGATGGTCTGACAGCCATCTAGAAGAACGGCATCGCCTCAGACCGACGTCCTAACGTGGAGGCGGCATGGGATCTGACTGGCCGCTCGGCGCCGTCGAGCTGAAAGTTCTCGACCTCGATCGCGAAGCTGCGTTTTACGACACGTTCGGGCTTCAACGGATCGTCCGCGACGAGCAGCACGCGGACTTCGGCGCTGACGGTTCTACCCTCTTGAGGCTGACCGCATTGCCCGGAGGCAGGGAGCGGCCGCCGCACACAGCGGGCCTGTTTCACTTCGCGATCCTCGTGCCGACCGAGGAGGAGCTGGGCGGCTTCTTGCAGCGAACGCTCGAGGAGCGCCTGCCTCTGACGGGCACGGCCGACCATTTCGTCAGCCAGGCCCTCTACTTCGACGATCCCGAAGGCAACGGAATCGAGGTGTACGCCGACCGGCCGCGCAGCGAGTGGCAGTACCCGGACGGCAGGCTAAACATCGGCACCGACCACCTCGATTTCGAGCGGTTGCTCCGCGTCGCTTCGCCTGCGCAGCCGAAGTTCTCGGCGGGCACCGTGCTCGGCCACATGCACCTGAACGTGGCCGACCTCGACGTCAGCCAGGCTTTCTACGAGTCGCTCGGCATGGAGCTGATGGCCCAGGCCGGGCATGTCATGCGGTTCATGAGCTGGGACGGGTACCACCACCATCTCGGCATCAACCTGCTCGAAGGTCGCGGAGCCGCGCCGGTGCAGAAGGACGTCAGGGGTGTCAGGGCTTTTGAGATCCGTCGGCTGGGGGACGAGATGACCGACCCCAACGGGATCCTGCTGAGTTCTCAGGTCTGAGTTCACCCGCGGTTCGTCGGGTAACCCACCGCATGTCCAAACCACCTTGTCCTCAAAAGGTCGTCAGGTAGGCTAGAGTGCCGCAGATGCCCGAAGTTCTCTTCGTCTTCCAGGTGGCCATCGAAGCCGCCTTCTCCCTCCTCGCCATCCGGACGGTCGTCAGCTGGGTCCAGCACCCGGATCGACGCCATGCCAACCTGGCCATCGCGCTGGGGTCGCTGGCGGTCCTGATCCTCCTCGCGCCGGCGCTCGACCGCGATGGGGCCACAGGGCAGTTCCTGACCGACCTCGCGTTGGTCCTGTTCCTCACCTCGGGCTACGGCCTCCTGATGTTCCGAAACTCCTTCGTGCCGTTCCGCCCGCTCACGACCCGGCTGCTCACCGCGGCCATCGCCCTGGTCGGGCTCTTCGCCCTGGTGGTCCAGATCCCCGCCAACCCGGACGCTCCCCACACGCCTTTCCAGACCCTGGTGGTCGTCGCCATCGTCGGAATCTGGTCCTACTGTGTCCTCGAGCCCATCGTCACGTTCTGGCTCGCTTCGCGCGGGCGCCCCGCGGTCGAGAAGGCTCGGCTCCGCACGCTCAGCACGGGCTACGGTGGGCTGCTTTTCGTCATCGTCGTCGGGACAATCGCCGGCGCTCTGAGCCCTGTGGTCAGCCTCCTGCTCGACGTCGTGGCCCTGGGCATCGTGCCGGTGCTGTACGTGGCCTTCTTTCCACCGGCTTTCATCCGCCGCATCTGGCGCCAGCCCGAGGAGGACCAGTTCCGTCACGCCCTCCATGCCCTCTTGCTGTACACCGACGACCGCGCCACCCTCGCCGACCGGGCGCTGGTGTGGGCCGAGCGACTTGTCGGAGGCGAGGCGGCATTCGTCCTGGACGCGGACGGTTCCATCCTGGCGTCTCGTGGGATGAGCATCGACGATGCCGCGGCACTGAAGAATCGGTCGCACTTCTTGCGGCCCCCGACGAACGACGATCACACTCCGTGGCGGGAGGGCGCCTCCATCGTCAGCCCGCTGGACCTGCGGCAGGGCGCCGGCGCGATGGTGATCGTCTCCGGCAGCCTCAGCCCGATGTTCGGCGACGACGAGGTGGTCCGGCTGCACCAGTACGCGACCAGCATCAGCGCCGGCCTCGATCGCGTCACCCTCAGCTCGAAGATCGCTGCCCTCGAACGCGCGAAGACGGACTTTCTGAACATCGCCTCGCACGAGCTTCGAGGGCCCATGACTGTGATCAAGGGTTACCTGACGATGCTCGACGCGGGTGCGCTGGGAGACCTGTCGCCCAAGGCGCGCTCCGTCCTACCGCTTCTCATCTCGAAGTCCGACGAGGTCAACTGGATGATCGAGCAGATGATCGAGGCTTCTCGACTCGAGGAGGGCCGCCTCTCCCTGAAGGTTCATCGCGCCGACATCGTGGAGCTCACCGACTCCGCCATCGAGAGTGTGCGCACGCTGCTCGCAGGCCACGAGCTGAAAGTGGACGTGCCGGTCGAGGCGGTCGAAGCCAAGGTCGACCCGGACCGTTTTCAGATCGTGGTGCGCAACCTGCTCAGCAACGCTGCCAAATATTCGGCGTCGGGCTCGGACATCGACATCGACGTGCGGCGAGACGGCACGAAGGCGTTCGTATCCGTGCGCGATCGCGGCGTGGGCATCTCCGCGGAAGACCAGAAGCAGCTCTTCACCCGGTTTGGCCGGGTCGAGAGCTCGGCGCACGTCCAGGGCACCGGGCTCGGCCTGTGGCTCTCGCGCGAGATCGCACGGATGCACGCAGGCGACCTCACCGTCCGGTCTGAGTC
>VBGE01000209.1 GCA_005880345.1 Chloroflexota bacterium
CGCCTGCCACGCCGCGGCGCAGGGCGCCTTCAAGGCGCTGTCGAGCGGGAAGGACGTCATGACCGCGGTCCAGTGGGCCACCGCCGCCATGGGCCAGCCGCCGGAGCCGGTGAGCTTTGCGCGCCAGCAGTACTGCGCCTGGTTCTCTCTCGCCAACATCGACCTCAACATGGACCAGCACCGTGCGCACATGTTCGCCGGCGCAGCCGTGCATGCCCTGGACGTGGGGATGGATGCGTCAGCCGCGCATGCTGCCGGCCTGGCCGCGGCCGGAGTCCGCTAGGCGGACTAGCGCAGCGACCGCACAGTGCGACTGGCCGCGGCGCCTGCCGCACAGGCCAGCATCATTCCGCCGGCGATCACGAACAGCACCGTCGGGTTGACGTTGGCGATCAGACCCGAGACCGCGTATGCCACGGGCGTCAGGCCCATCGACGCGAGCATGACGATCGACATGACACGGCCATGCATCGCAGGGACGGTGCGTCGCTGCAGCCAGCTGATGCCGTAGGTGTTGACGACGCCGGTGGCCACGCCTGAAGCGCCCATCAGGAGCACAGCCGGAATGAGCGATGGCACCAGGCCTACAGCGCCGACGCCGACGCCGAGCCACGCGGCGAGCCACACGATGAGCCAGCCCATGCGCTGCGGAGGACGGACGAAACCCGCGGCCAGCGCTCCGGCCGTGGCGCCGACCCCCCACGCACCGAGCAAGATGCCGAAACCGTTGGCCCCGGCGCCGAACCGCCCGTGGGCGAGAGTGGGCAGCCCGACCCCGATCGCGCCGTTGGCGCTGAAATCGATCACGGCGATGACGATCAGCAAGACGCGAATGCCGACATCGGACCAGGCGTATCGAAGACCGGCGGCGATCTGTCCAGCGAGGCCGCCTTCGGGGTGCCTGGCGCCCGCCCGGCCGCGCGACCCCTGGGGCAGCGCCAGGATCGCAAGGAATCCGATCGCGAAGCAGGCGGCGTCGGCTGCGAATGCCCACCCGGTGCCAAAGCCGGCGACGACGAGTCCGCCGACCACCGGTCCGACGATCACCGAGGCTTGCGAGCTCACGTTGATGATCGCGTTGCCCGGCTCGAGCTCGTGGTCGGCAACCGTGGCCGGCAGGATCGATTGGCGGGCGGGCATGAAGAACGCATCCACGACGCCGAACACGATCGCGATGCCGTAGACCTCCCACAGCTGCACGCGGCCCGTCAGGACGAGAACAGCGAGCGGCGCGACCACGAGTGCACGCAGGCCCATCGAGCCGAGCAGCGTGAGGCGCGGTGAAAGCCGGTCGGCCAGCGCTCCTCCGACCATCATGAGGACCGCCCTCGGCAAGGACTGGGCCAGCAGCACGGTGCCGAGAGCGAGGCTGGAGCCCGTCAGCTGCAGCACCAGCCACGCCATCGCGACGTAGCTGAAGAAATCGCCGAACAGCGAAAGGGTGGTGGCGACCCACAGGCGCCGAAACGGTCCCGAGGAGAAAACCGTCCAGGGGCGCGGGTGTGACGTCGCGATGACGTCGGACGGGATCAGCTCTTCGGTCGTCTGCATGCTCAGCGCGCTCCTCTCTTGCCAGGTCGCTCGATGCGGCCCGTCATGTTCTCGAGGAAGCGCCTTAGCAGACCGGTCCTCGAGTGCTGGCGCAACATCGATTCACGCGCTGCATCACGCTGGCGCTCCTCGATCATCTGCTTGACCACGTGCTGCAATGGGTGCATCTCGTGCATGGCTACCTCCTACTGCGATTCCAGGCGCTTCAGCGCCTCGTCCACATCGATCTCTCCCCGGGCCACCTGCTCCATGAGCTCGAGACGCGATGCCGCGGGTGGGACAGGTGTGCGCTCGATGCCGAGCTTCGCGAGCAGCGTGTCGAAGCGCGTCCGCGCGGTCGGGTAGCTCACACCCAGGTGCCGCTCGAGCTCTTTCATGTTGCCCCGCGAGGCGAGAAACACACGAAGCACTTCCCGGTCTTCATCGCTCAGGACGCAGAACTCGCACGACGCGAACGCGCCGGACAGCTCGGTCTCGCACGACGGGCATGTGAGTCGAGTCACGGCGAGACGCGCGTTGCAGACGGGGCAGCTGGTTGGTGGCCTGCGGGTGGGGGTGCGCGCCATCACGCGACCTCGACCCGAACGTTGCCCATCAGGCAATCGATGTCGAGCGTGCCCGCGCCGGCACCGACCATGCGATCTTTGACAGTGTCGCCCACGATGGCGACGTCACCCATCGTCGTGTGGGCGTTGATCCGCACGCTCGACGTCCTGGCGAGCGCGACCCGGACCTCACCCATCTTGCAGCGGATCGCGCTGGTTCCACCATCGAGCCGACCCGAGGCGGTGATGTTGCCGGCCATGACGTTCAGGTCGATCGGCCCGCAAAACTCGCTGATGTGGCAGTTGCCTGCCTTGATGTCGCCCGTCACGGCGCCTTGCACGCCTTCGATGCTGAGATTGCCGGCCTGGACACTGGCCGTCAGCGCAATTGAAGGGTTC
>VBGE01000210.1 GCA_005880345.1 Chloroflexota bacterium
GGCCCCGCGCACGGTGTGCAGGACGCCGGGCTCGCCGAGCTTGTGGCGCAGGTAGCCGACGTAGACCGCGACCACGTTGTCGCTGTCGACCTCGCCCTTCCACACCGCATCGATCAGCTGCTCGCGCGACAGCACCTGGCGCGGATGGCGGAGAAAGTGCCGCAGCAGGTCAAACTCGGTGGCGGTCAGCTCGAGGGTGCGGTCACCCCGCCACGCTGACCTGGTCGAGGGCTCGAGCCGAAGATCGGCGAACGCGAGATGGTCGGCCGGCGTGGTCCGCCGGAGCAGCGCGCGCACGCGCGCGAGCAGCTCCTCGTAGGCGAAAGGCTTGACCAGGTAGTCGTCCGCGCCGGAGTCGAGCCCGCGGACACGCTCTTCGGTGCCGCCGAGGGCAGTCAGCAGCAGGATCGGCACGGGGCCGGTCGAGCGCAGCCGGCGGCACACGGCGATGCCGTCAAGGCCGGGCAGCATGACGTCCAGCACGACGAGATCGAACGGGCGCTCGCGCGAGCGGCGCAGCGCCTCGTGGCCGTCGCCCGCGACCTGCACGTCATGGCTCTCGGCCGAGAGCACGCGCTCCAGGGTCGCCGCCAGCCGCGGGTCGTCCTCGACCACGAGAATCCGTGAGCTGCCCATCCGAGCGATTTATAAGCGGCCGGATGTGGATTTCATAAGAGTTGTCGAATTGCAGTCCCGGCGTTCGTCGTCCTGGGTGGGCCCAAAGAGGCAAAAACTCAGTCTGGAGGAACAAACGATGGCGAACTACCTACTTCTGTACAGCGGCGGCAGCGCCGGCACCACGCCGGCGGAGCGCGAGAAGGTGATGCAGGCCTGGGGCGGCTGGTTCGGCAAGCTCGGCGACCAGATCGTCGACGCCGGCAACCCGTTCGGCGAGCACGCCAAGAACCTGGCCAACGGGGCGGTGCATGACGGCGCCGCAGGCAACCCGCCGGCGACCGGCTACTCCATCCTGAAGGCTGACTCGCTCAACTCGGCGGCCGAGCTGGCCAAGGGCTGCCCGGTGCTGCAGTCGGGCGGCAAGATCACGGTCTACGAGATCACGCCGGCGATGTAACGAACGGTATTCGGCACTTGCTCCCTCTCCCCTTCAGGGGAGAGGGATCTGGGGAGAGGGGCGGGGTTACTCCACCTCCACCAGCGAGACCCGTTTCGACGCCGTCAACCGGCCTCGGGCGCCCGACAGGTACGTGCCCGAGGTCGGCGCCACGTCAGAGTAATCGGCGCCAACCGCCACCGTGACGTAACCCAGCCCACCCCGGCTGGCGTGAGTGGGGTCGAAGGCGTGGGCGATCGCATCGCCCGAGCCATCGCGGGCCGGAAGCAGGACCTCGACCCAGGCGTGCGTGCCGCCCTGGCCCAGCAGGTGGCCCGACACGTACCGCGAGGGAAGGCCGGATGCTCGGCACAGGGCCAGCATCAGGTGGGCATAGTCCTGGCAGACACCCGCGCCGCCCTCGAGCGCTTCGGCCGCGGTCGTCCTCACGCCGGTCACGTCGTGCCGATAGGTCAGCGACTGGTACACCCAGTCGTTGATACGGTCGGCCAGCGGGAGACCCCACCCGGCCGACTCGACCAGGTCATCCGCGGCGCGCATGATCCGATCGTCCGCGTAGGTCAGCGGCGAGGGGGCCAGCAGGTAGCCGTCGGCCAGCCATCCGTCGGGCACCCGGTGTGGCTCCTCGGCACGGCGCTCGACCGACACTTCGGCGACGAACTCTATGGCGCCCACGACGCGGGGCGCAAACGCGGTCACGATCATGTTTCCGAAGCGGTCGCTGCGGCTGTCCAGGGCGACGCCTTTCACTCCCACCGAGACGTCGTGCCACAAGCGCCGCTGGTCGCCAAAGCGCTCGGGCGGGATGACGATGAGGCGGTGGTTCAGGTCGCGGATCGGCTCCGGGTATTCGTAGCGAAAGGTCTGGCGGACCAGATACGAGGCGCGCCGCGCGCTGCTGAGGGCCGCCATCAGGACTCCTCCGCCCAGACGACCATCGACCGGAACCGGGCCGGGCCGAACGTGGTCAGCATGGCCACGTCCAGGGCGTCCCGCCCGCGGCCGATGAGAACACGGCCAACCCGGCGGGCATTGTTCCGGGGATCGAAGGTCCACCAGCGGCCGCCCACGTACACCTCGATCCAGGCCGCGAAGTCCATGGGATCGGGGTTGGCGGGGACGTACAGGTCGGGAAGGTAGCCGAACACGTAGCGGGCCGGGATGTTCAGGGCCCGGCAGAAAGTGATGGCCAGGTGCGCCAGGTCGCGGCAGACCCCTTTGCGCTGCTCGAGCACGTCCACCGCGGTGGTCAGCGGGTTGCTCGCGCCGTACTGGAACTGGATGTTGTCGTGCACCCAGTCACACACCGCCTGCACCCTCGCCCCGCCGGGGGCCGTGGCGCCAAAGAGCTCCCAGGCCATGCCCATGAGAACGTCGGACAGGCAGTATCGGCTCGGAAGTGTGAAATGGAGGAGCTCGCCGGGGATCTCGTCGACCGCTCCTTGGGCGGCGCCCGTGCCATCCTGATCCGGCTCGTCCGGTACCGCCACCACAGCGTCGTACTTCAGGACGAGGGGTCCCTCGGGCATGACGAGGCGCTTGACGGGGTTGCCGTAGAAGTCGGCGTATTCGTCGATCGCCACGGGTGGCTGGGTCGACCATGTCTCGGTGACGAGCTGGTGGGTGGAGTCGGACCGCGGCCGCACCTGAACAGTGGCGACGGTAGGGGCGCTCACGTCGTATTTGAACTCGCAGCCGACCCGTAAGTTGATCGTCTTTGCAGTTTGCGAGATGGCGCAGACACTATAGCGGTGGCTTTCGTGAATCTTGATTCCAACTACAAGCTCAACGGGTTCTATGACGAGATGCTTGCGGCCGCCGGTCGGCCGCGACCCGCCTACCGTCGACTCTACGAGCAGCTGAACCGCCTGGGCGCTGACGAGCTCCACCGCCGGCACACCCTGGCGATGGAGATGTTTCGCAACCACGGCATCACCTTCGCCGTGTACCCCGACGCCCAGGGCACCGAGAAGGTGTTCCCGTTCGATGTCATCCCCCGCGTCATAGAGGCGCGCACGTGGAAGCGTCTCGAGGAGGGGCTCAAGCAGCGGCTGCGTGCGCTCAACCTTTTCCTGGACGACGTCTACGGCCGCAAGCTCATCCTCAGGCAGCGTGCCATCCCTCCCGAGATCGTGTTGAGCAGCTCGCTCTACCTGCGCGAGGTCGAAGGGCTCGACGTGGCCCACGGCATCCATGCCCACATCGCCGGCATCGACCTGGTCCGCGACGAGAAGGGAGACTTCTTCATCCTCGAGGACAACCTGCGGACCCCATCCGGCGCCTCGTACTTGCAGGCCAACCGGTACGTGATGAAGCGCGTGCTGCCCGACCTGTTCGCGGGCTACCCGGTACGTCCGGTCGAAGGCTACGTGCACGAGCTGCTGCGCCACCTGCGCTGGCTGGCCCCCCGGGGCATCGACGACCCGACTGTGGTGTTGCTGACGCCGGGCATCAACAACAGCGCGTATTACGAGCACCTGTACCTCGCCAAGCAGATGGGCGTGGAGCTGGTCGAGGGCACCGACCTGGTCGTCGACGACGACCACGTCTTCATGAGGACCACACGAGGCCTGCGTCCCGTTCACGTCATCTACCGACGTATCGATGACGAGTGGCTCGACCCCATTTTCGGGCGCCAGGAGTCACTGGTCGGGGTTGCCGGACTCGTCAATGCGTACCGCGCCGGCAACGTTGGGATCGCCAACGCGCTGGGCAACGGCGTGGCGGATGACAAGGCCGTGTACGCCCTG
>VBGE01000211.1 GCA_005880345.1 Chloroflexota bacterium
ACCTCGGCGTCGCCGTCGAGGTACTCCACGAGGTCGTTGCCGTCGGCCAGCGGCTCGAAGTCGTCGAGGACGTAGCTCGGCCGGCTGCGCACGTCGGGGTTGACAGCGAAATCCCATTCGCTGCGCTGAATGAAATGGCGCGCGTTCTTGAAAGTAAGCTCCAGGCCGCCTCGCGCGTCACGGCGCGTCAATCCCCCGGCGTGGTCCCAGTGCAGGTGCGTGGTGACGACCGCATCGACCTCTTCGGGCCGGATGCCCAGCCGCCCAAGGTGGTGCAGCATCTCCTCGGGCTCGCGCAGCGCGACCTGGCGCGCGCGCTTCTCGCTGAGCTTGGTGCCGATGCCGGTCTCGCACACGATGACCCGACCGTTGATGCGGGCGATCATGCAGACGCAGGTGCAGTCGATCATGTTGAGCGCGTCAGCGGGCTTTTGCCTTTCCCACAGGATTTTGGGGACGACTCCGAACATCAGGCCCCCGTCCGCCTTCCAGCGATCGGTGACCATGAGATAGAGCTCGAGGTCGCCCAGCTTCACGTCGCCTTATATGCTGGCCGAAATTGGCACTGGCCGCGATAAGGACCTCGAGTCTGACCAAGGACTACGGCCGCGGGCGCGGGCTTTTCGAGCTCGACCTGCAGGTGGCACAGCAGGAGGTGTTCGGCTACCTCGGGCCCAACGGGGCCGGCAAGACGACCACGATCCGGGTGCTGATGGGCCTCATCCGCCCCAACGCGGGATCGGCCTACATCTTCGGCCTCGACTGCGTGCGCGACGCGGTGGACGTGAAACGCAAGGTCGGCTACCTGCCGGGCGACGTGCCGCAGTTCGGCAGCCTCAGGGGGAGCGAGGTCGTCGCGTACCTCGGAGGAATGCGCGGCGGCGTCGATCGCAAGGTGGTGCGTGCGCTCTCCGAGCGCTTCGACCTCGACCTCGGCCGGCGCTTCCGCGAGTACTCGAGCGGGAACAAGCAGAAGCTCGCCATCGTCCTCGCGTTCATGCACCGCCCGGACCTGCTGATCCTCGACGAGCCGACGAGCGGGCTCGACCCGCTCAACCAGCAGGAGTTCTACGCGCTGCTGCGCGAGACGCGCGAGGCGGGCGCGACCATCTTCCTTTCGTCGCACGTGCTGTCCGAGGTCGAGCACGTGTGCGACCGCGTGGGCATCCTGCGCGCCGGCAGGCTCGTCAAGGTCGCGGATCTCGAAGAGCTGCGGCGCGCCCGAGCCCGGCACGACCTGGTGGGCACCGAACCCAGCCTGGAGGAGTTTTTCTTGAGCTTCTTCGGCGAGGGCAAACCTAAGCAGCTGCCTTCGTGACAGTTTTGTTCGGGCTGCGGCTCGGCCGGTGGGGCCTGGCCGGCTTCACCCTCACAGGCTTCGCATGGAACCTGACCCAGACCGTCGGCTTCTACCAGGTGGTCGGCCATTCGGCCGCGGAGCGAGCCGCATTCGGGGCCTCGATCGCGACCCTCGCCGCCAGGTTCACGGCGCTCGTCCCGCCACCGATCCAGCCCGAGACGGTCGGCGGATACGTCGAGTTCCGCGGTTTTCACGAGCTCGCGATCATCTTCTCGGTCTGGGCCATGTTCGCGGCGACAGGTTTCGCCCGCGGCGACGAGGAACGCGGCATCGTCGAGGCGTCGCTGGCGGCCGGCGCCAGGCGGACGGCGCTGCTTGCCTCACGGACCGGGTCGTTTGCGATTGCGATCCTCGTGGCGTCGGCTGCATCGGGCGCGGAGTTTGGCATCGGCGTGGCGTCCGGCGGAGAGACGGTCGACCCGAGGCGAGTCATCGAGGTTTGCGCGCTGCTGGTCGCGATCCGCCTCGCGTCTTATGGCATCGCGCTCCTGGTGGCGCAGCTCGCCACAGCGCGGACCGCCGCCGCGAGCGCAGGCATCGTGCTGCTCGCCCTGTTCCTCCTCAACAGCCTGAGCCGCTCCTTTCCTTCGCTGTCGACATGGCGGTGGCTTTCTCCGTTTCGCTACTACGACCTAAGCCAACCACTCCCTCCGGGCGGCAACTTCGACCTGCGCGGATTCGCCGGGTTGATCCTCGTCGCAGCCATCACAGTCGCCGCAGCCGCGGCAGCGTTCGAGCGCCGCGACATTGGCGAGTCGTTGATCCGAGTGCCCGCGCGAGACCGCCCGCCCGTCTACGACCCGATCGCCGCGCCGTGGTGGCGCATCCCCGTGGTACGCGGCCTGTACGACCGGCGCCTCGGCCTGGTGGTGTGGGCCATCGGCATGGGCGCCGTCGCGGTGATGTTCGCCGCCCTCACGAAATCGATCGTGCAGGTGTTGCTCTCGGTGCCATCGCTCCTCCCCTACCTTTCGATCTTCATACACACGCAGGTCTACCCGGCGGTGCTGGGCTACACGTGGTTCAACTTCGCCGAGCTGCTGGTCGCCGCCTTCGCCATCGTCCAGGTCGCACGCTGGGCGGCCGAGGACACAGACGGCCGGCTGGAGATGATCCTGAGCGCACCGATCTCGCGGTCCGCGCTCGTCGTCGAACGCATGGCCATCCTGATCGTAGGCGTGGCGCTCATCGCCGCCGTGAGCGCGGCGGCCCTCCTCTATGCCTCCCACGTCAACGGCATCGACCTCGACGCCAGGCGCCTCTTTGCCGCCTCGCTGATGCTCGTCCCGTTCTGCCTCGTGTTCGCGGCGGCCGGCTCGCTGCTGACCGCGTGGAATCCGCGCGCGGCCGTCGGATTGGTCGCGGCGTTCGCGTTCGCGAGCTACCTCGACACCGAGCTCGGGCCGATCTTCAAGCTCCCCCTGTGGCTGCAGGACCTTTCCGCATTCAAGCTCTTCGGCATGCCCCTGCTGAACGGCGTCGACGGGCGCAACCTCGCCTTGCTCCTGCTGCTGGCCGCGGCCGGCGTCGGAAGCTCGATACTCTTGATGCAGAGAAGGGACGTAGGCGCCTAGCAGCCGCCTTCTGCCTACCAAAAGTAGCCAACCACGGTTTCAGGAGGTAAACTCCGTCCCCATGCCGCGATCGATGTGGAAAGGCGTGGTCTCCTTTGGGATGGTTTCCATCCCCATCCGTCTCTACAACGCGACCGAGTCGAGCGCCAAGGTCTCCTTTCGGCAGCTTTGCGGCGAGCACAACTCCCCCATCTCGTACAAGCGCTGGTGCGCCGAAGGCGACCACGAGGTGCAGTACAGCGAGATCAAGCGCGGTTACGAGATCGGCAAGGACCGGTACGTGATCATCGACGACAAGGACCTCGACAATCTCCCGCTGCCGACCGCGCACGCCATCGACATCGAGGAATTCGTCCCGGTCGACGATGTGGAGCCGGGGCTGTACTACGACAGCGCCTACTACGTGGAGCCGGAAGAGCTCGGCAAGAAGCCATACCACTTGCTGCGCAAGGCGCTCGAGGCGACCGGGCGGATGGCGATCGCCAAGATTGCGCTGCGCGACAAGGAGCACCTCGCCGCCCTGCACCCCAACGGCAAGGCGCTGATCATGAACACGCTCCACTGGCCGGACGAGATCCGCTCGACCGAAGGGCTCAAAGGCCTGGAGGACGAGGTGAAGATCAACCCCAAGGAGCTCGAGATGGCGAAGGCGCTGATCGAGAGCCTGGCCGAGTCCTTCGACCCTGCGCGCTACAAGGACGACTACCGCGAGGCGGTGATGAAGGTCGTCCAGGCCAAGATGGAAGGCGAGGTCATCGAGGCGCCCGAGGCGCCGCAGCCGGCCAAGGTCATGGACCTGATGGAGGCTCTGCGCCAGTCCGTGGAGCAGGCCAAGAAGCAGCGTGCCGGGCAGAAGAAGCCGGCCGCGGACACCAGGAGACGGCGTAAAGCTTCCTGACGTCCGGGGGCCTAATCTGGGGCAGGTGCACGACCAGCTTCAGATCGAGCTGGAGAGCTTCCCCGACGAGGTGCGGCCGATGCAGGCCGCGTCGGCGGAGGCGCCATTCAGCTCTCCCGAGTACATCTTCGAGGTCAAGTGGGACGGCCTTCGCTGCGTCCTCTTCCGCGACCCGGACGGCCGCGTCCGCCTGCAGGACCGCGGGC
>VBGE01000212.1 GCA_005880345.1 Chloroflexota bacterium
GATCATGTCCGAAGAGAAGGACCCCAAGGTCCGGCTGGCCATGCTTTGCAACCAGTGCGAGGATGCCTTCTCGACCGTCTTCCGACAGGTCGCTTTCAACCGATATGAGGATGCCGTCCACAGCGCGCGGCGCAAGGAGGGCGAGCTGTCGGTCGAGCAGCTCGGCGAGCTGTTCCAGGACAAGCTGCAGGCCATGTTCGGCGACGCCTTGCTCCTCACCGAGGAGCACAAGGTGTGGTGGAGCTATGTCGGCCACTTCATGCACACGCCGGGCTACGTCTACGCATATGCCTACGGCAACCTGCTGGCGCTGTCCGTCTACCACCGCTACCTGGAGCGCGGCCAGCCGTTCGTCGACGATTACCTGGACTTCCTCGCCGCGGGCGGCTCGACACGCCCGGACGAGCTGGTCAAGCGCATCGGAATGGATATCACAGACCCCGGTTTCTGGGATGCGGGGCTGAAGATCCTGGACGGGATGGTCGGCGAAGTCGAGCGACTGGCGAGCGCTCGATAAGATTTAGCCTAGACCACCTCCCGCCAACCTCCCGCAAGGGACCTTCGCACGCTGGTGCCAAGGAGTGACATGGCAGTCACCGAAACCGTAACGAGCACGGATCTCGAGTTCGCCCGTCAGCTCGGCCAGCAGCTGCGCGTGGATTCGATCCGGTGCAGCACCGCGGCGGGATCAGGCCATCCCACCTCTTCCATGTCTGCCGCCGACCTCATCGCGGTCCTCATCGCGCGCTACCTGCAGTACGACTGGAGCAAGCCGAAGGACCCCAACAACGACCACTTGATCTACTCCAAGGGCCACGCGTCACCGCTGTGCTACGCGATGTTCAAGGCGGTTGGGGCCATCACCGACGCCGAGCTGATGACTTTTCGCAGGTTCGGCTCGCGCCTGCAGGGCCATCCGACGCCGGTCATTCCGTGGGTCGACGTGGCGACGGGCTCGCTCGGCCAGGGCCTGCCGATCGGCGTCGGAGTGGCGCTCGCGGGCCAGTATCTGGACAAGCTGCCGTACCACGTCTGGGTGCTGTGCGGGGACTCGGAGCTCGCCGAGGGCTCGATCTGGGAGGCCATCGACAAGGCGGCCCACTACCAGCTGGCCAACCTGACGGCGATCTGGGACATCAACCGCCTGGGCCAGCGCGGCGAGACCGAGTATGGCTGGAGCCTCGACACCTACCGCCGGCGGGTCGAGGCGTTTGGATGCCACCCGATCGTGATCGACGGGCACGACCTGGCGTCCATCGACCGCGCTTTCGGCGAGGCGCTGTCCAACACCGGCAAGCCCACCGTGATCATCGCCAAGACGGTCAAGGGCAAGGGTTTCTCCGAGATCGAGAACAAGGACGGCTGGCACGGCCGGGCCCTTCCCCCAGACATGGCCGAGCGGGCGATCAAAGAGCTCGGCGGGATCCGCAACTTGAAGGTCAAGACCCAGAAACCGGAGCGGTCGGCCGCGCCGAAGAAACCCGCCGCCGCGGTCGAGCCTGTGATGCCGACCTACAAGAAAGAGGACAAGGTCGCTACCCGCAAGGCATACGGCGATGCCCTGGTCGCGCTGGGCGTCATGCCGGACGTGGTGGCGATGGACGGCGAGGTTTCCAACTCGACTCACGCCGACGAGTTCGCCAAGGCCTATCCAGACCGGTTCTTCGAGATGTGGATTGCGGAGCAGCAGCTGGTGGCAACGGCGGTCGGCATGAGCGTGCGCGGGTACAAGCCGTTCGCCTCGACCTTCGCCGCCTTCTTCAGCCGCGCATACGACTTCGTCCGGATGGCGGGCATCTCGCAGGCGAACATCCGGCTCGTCGGCTCGCATGCGGGGGTGGAGATAGGCCAGGACGGACCGTCGCAGATGGCGCTCGAGGACCTCGCGTCCATGCGCGCGATCCACAGCTCGACGGTGCTGTACCCGTGCGACCCCAACCAGACGGCCAAGCTGACCAGGATCATGGCCGACACGCCAGGCATCGTCTTCATGCGGACGACGCGCGGCGCCTACCCGACGCTGTACGGCCCCAACGAGTCGTTCAAGGTCGGCGGCTCGAAGGTGCTGCGCCAGAGCGCGAAAGACAAGGTGACGCTCATCGGCGCCGGTGTGACGCTGCACAGCTGCCTGGCCGCCGCGGACGCGCTGGCGGCGAAGAAGATCCCGGCTCGCGTGATCGACCTTTACTCGGTGAAACCGGTCGACGTCAAGACGCTGCGCGAATCGGCCAAGGCGACCAGGGGACGGCTGATCGTGGTCGAGGACCACTACCCTGAGGGAGGCCTGGCCGGCGCTGTCCTGGAGGCGCTGGCCGCGGATCCGCCTGTGCGGCTCGTGCACCTCGCGGTGAGGGAGCTGCCGACCTCGGGCAAGCCCGAGGAGCTGATGAACGCCGCCGGGATCTCCAGCAAGCAGATCGTGGCCGCGGCCACGAAGCTGGCGGCATCCAGGTGATGGCCACTGCATCCCAGACCAAGCCCAACCCGATCAAGGAGCTGCGCCAGATCGGGCAGTCGCTGTGGCTGGACAACATCCGCCGCCAGCTCGTCACGTCGGGAGAGCTTGCGCGGCTGCGCGACGAGGGCCTGACGGGCGTGACGTCCAACCCGACCATCTTCGAGAAGGCGGTGAGCGGTTCGACCGACTACGACGAGGCGATGGTCGACCTGGTCCGCCAGAAGAAGAAGCCAGAAGAAATGCTCTGGGACCTGATGATCGAAGACGTGCAGTCGGCGGCCGATGTCTTCCGGCCGGTCTACGACAAGACCAAGGGCAAAGACGGATTCGTGAGCATAGAGGTGGGACCGACGATCGCGCACAGTTCGCGCGAGACGATCAAGTTCGCGCAGTACCTCCACGATCGCTGCCGACGGCCGAACGTGATGGTCAAGATCCCTGCCACCGAGGCGGGGCTGCCCGCGATCGAGAATCAGATCTCCAAAGGCAACAACATCAACATCACGCTGATCTTTGCGGTCGAGCGCTACGACGAGGTCGTCGAGGCCTATCTCTCGGGTCTCGAGAAGCTCCACAAGGATGGCGGCGACCTAAGCAAGGTGGCGAGCGTGGCCAGCTTCTTCGTCAGCCGCGTCGACACGAAGGTCGACAAGAACCTGGCCGAGAAGATCAATGCAACCGCGGACCCGAGGCGGAAGGAAACGCTGGAGCGGCTCTACGGCAAGGCCGCGATCGCCAACTCCAAGATGGCCTACGAGCATTACAAGCAGCACTTCGCCGGCCCCCGCTGGGAGAAATTGCGCAAGGCGGGCGCGCGCACTCAGCGCTGCCTGTGGGCCAGCACGTCCACGAAGGATCCTCGCTATCCCGACACGTATTACGTCGAGGAGCTGATCGGACCCGACACGGTCGACACCGTGCCGCCGGCGACGCTGGCCGCTTTCCGCGAGCACGGCGAGGTGCGCCGCAGCCTCGACGAGAACGTCGATCTGGCGCGCCGGCAGCTGAAGCAGCTGGCCGAGGTGGGGATCGACCTGGGTGAGGTCACCAAGGAGCTGGAGGTCGAGGGGGTCGAGTCCTTCACGAAATCGTTCGAAACCCTGCTCACCGCGCTCGAGAAGAACGCCAGGGACATCAGGGCGGGCAAGGGACCGCGTCAGTGGTACAGCCTCGGCGCGCTGCAGCCGACGGTCGACCAGCAGCTCGCGCGCCTGCAGAAGGACGACGCGCCGCGACGCCTGTGGGCGAAGGACTCCACGCTGTGGAGCGCGGACCCCGCCAAGCGGCAGGAGATCCGCGACCGCCTTGGGTGGCTCGACGTAGCCGACAAGATGCTGGAGAAAAAGGATCAGCTCGTCGCGCTGGGCAAGGAGGGCAAGGAGTACACCGACGTCGTGCTGCTCGGCATGGGCGGCTCGAGCCTGTGCCCGGACGTCCTGCGCAACACCTTCGGTGTGGTCCGAGGACATCCACGGTTGCACGTCCTCGACACGACCGACCCCGCGACGATC
>VBGE01000213.1 GCA_005880345.1 Chloroflexota bacterium
CGCATCATCAGCTTTGCGTTCTCCTCCGTGACTGACGGCGTCAAGCCCGTGCCTTACACGGTGGGCGGCAGCGGAGCCGATGACGTCCTCCGGATCGGCAACGCCAACGTGCTGGTCAGCGGCAAGCAGCGCTACGTCATCAAGTACAGGGCGACGGGCGGCATGAACGCATTCGCCGACCACGACGAGCTGTACTGGAACATCGACGGCGGCTCCTGGCCCGTGGCCAAGCAGTCGGTCACCGCCACGGTGACGATGCCCGCGGGCTCCTTCCAGAAGGCGACGTGCTTTCAGGGTGCCGCCGGTTCGACCGAGCCGTGCACCTTCACGAACACTGACAGCACGGCGACCTTCAACGCGACCCACCAGCTAGCGTCGGGCGAGCAGCTGACCATCGTCACCGCGCTGAACAAGGGCGCGGTCGCGGTCCCGCCGCCGGACCTCATCACGCCCGCGACACCGCCTACGCCGGCCGACGCGTTGCAGATCAACCCCGCCACAGTCGGTGTCAGCGGGCTGATCCTGCTCGCCGGCATCGGCCTCATCGTCCGGTTCTGGTTGCTGCACGGTCGCGACCGCGCCTACCTGTCGCAGTACTACCTGACCAACGACCCGCGCGACCATCCCGCGCCCCTCTTCCAGCGCGAGCCGGTCGTCGTCGAGTTCACGCCTCCGCAGAATCTCCGTCCGGCCGAGCTCGGCCTCATCCTCGACGAGAGCGCGGACACCAAGGACGTCACCGCCACCATCGTCGACCTCGCGGTGCGCGGCGTCCTCACCATCACCGAGATGCCGGCCGCGAAGGACTGGCAGATCAGCTGGCGCGCCAACAACGTCACCGACATCCTGCCCTTCGAGCGGACTCTCCTCGACGGCCTCTTCGCG
>VBGE01000214.1 GCA_005880345.1 Chloroflexota bacterium
AGCTCTCCCCCGTCGCGACGCAGCGTCACCCGCTGGTACTCGGTGCGGTCTGGTGACGGCCGGGCGTCGTAGCCGAGGCGGACCGGCAGGGTGGGCCGGCTCAACTGGCGGAACCCCTGCATCTTGCGCAGCGCCGGACGAACGAACACCTCGAAGGTGACGAGGGACGAAACCGGGAAGCCGGGCAGGCCGAAAGCGATCTTCTGCATTGGGCTGTTTCCACGCCCCTCTCCCTTTCCCTCTCCCCTGAGGGGAGAGGGGATGGTGGCAAACGTGAACGGTTTGCCCGGCTTCAGCTTCACGCGGCCGATATGCACCGTGCCCAAGGATTCGAGCAGCGGCTTGACCAGGTCGTGCGTGCCGACCGAAACGCCGCCCGATGTCACCAGCGCATCGGCGTCCCTCAGCGCGCCCGTCACCAATCGGCGCAGCGCATCCGGTTCGTCGGGGGCGATGCCGAGCATGCGGACGTCGGCACGGGCATCGCGCAGCGCCGCGAGCAAGGCCCACCGGTTGGAGTCGGGGATCTGGCCGCGCCGCGGGGTCTCACCCACCTCGACCAGCTCGTCACCCGTGGACATCAGCGCGACTCGGGGCCGTCGAAACACACGCAGCCGCGCACGCCCCGTGGCCGCCGCGATGCCGATCTCCGCGGCGCCCAGCTCGATGCCCGCCGGCAGGATGTGGTCGCCAGCTCTGAGGTCGACGCCGACCTGATGAAAGTTGGTGCCTGGCCGCAGTCCGGAAGGCACCGTCACCTGGTCGCGCGACAGCGAGACGTCCTCGACCATGACCACGCAGTCCGCGCCGTCGGGCACCACGCCACCGGTCAGGATGCGAGCGGCCGTGCCCGGCGCGAGCGTCCCCTCGAACGGCCGGCCCGCGGCGGACTCGCCCAGCACCCGGAGTGTCCGGCCGCCATCCGCGGCGCGCACCGCGTAGCCGTCGACCGCGCTGGACGGAAATGAAGGCAGCGGGGCGTCCGCCACCAGGTCCTCGCCGAGGACGCGGCCGGCGGCATCCGCCAGCACCACGCTCTCGAGGCCGAGCGTCGGGGTGTGCTCGAGGACCAGCGCCGCCGCGACGTCCGCGTCGATCAGCGGGTAGGTCGAAACCCTCAACCAGGGTTCCCCAACCCCGGATAGTCCGGACGAACCAACCTCATCGTGCTTCCCAATCCCGGATAGTCCGGACTATCCGAAGATTTGGAGTTCCAGCGGCTACTCATACCTGAGGCCGCGAGCCGGGTCCTGCCGCGCCGCGCGAAGGGCAGGCAGCAAACCGCTGACGGTGCTCAGCAGCGCCGCGAGCACGATCGCCACCAGGACCACGGGCACGTCGGTGCGGAAGACGCTGAAGTTCGCGCTGGTCACCGACTGCGTGAGGCTGTCGACGGCCGCGTTGCCCAGGCGGCCCAGGCCGACCGCGACCAGGGCCCCGACGAGACCTCCGGCCAGGCCGATGCCCGCGGCTTCGGCCAGGAACAGCAGCAGCACGTCGCGCGATCGCGCGCCCAGCGCCTTCAGCACGCCGATCTCCTTGGTCCGCTCGAGCACCGCCGTGTACATCGTGTTGGCGATGCCCAGACAGGCCAGCAGGAGGGCGACGATGGCGAGCCCGAGAAGGGCCACCCGAAGCTTGCCGAGGAGGTCTTCGAAGTTGCGGAACTGGTCGCCGAACGTCTGCGACTGGAAGCCCAGCGCCTCGACGCGCCGGCGCAGGCTGTCGACCGCCAGGCCCGAATCGGCAAGCAGCGTGATGCTGGCGTACTCGCCGCCGTGCCACCCGTTGGGCCGGGCGAGGTTGCTCCAGTAGCCGCGCATCGTCGCGTTGGGGGCCAGGCCGCCGGGGGCGCCGGCGGGCATGTAGTCGGTGGACACGATGCCGACCACCAGCAGGTTCAGGGACTGCGGCTGCGTGACCAGGTTGGGCGTCAGGCTCGGGATGAGCGCGCCTGAGGTGGCGCTGAACTTCACCTGGGTGCCGACGGCGCCGGCCGGGAACTTGAAGCCGAGGGCCGAGGCCTCGCTGTCGGTCAGCACGACCTCCGAAGCGACATCCGACGACGGCATGCGACCGGCGATCAAGGTCGGCGTCGTGCTCGACGCGCCCGTGGGCGGCAGCGAGACGAGCTCGCCGGCCGGGGTCGCGCCGGGCGTATTGCCGGCCAGCGGCGAGGCGCCGGCGGAGCTGAAGGAGCCGGTCATCCCGACCTGGCCCCACGCGGACCGGACGTGCGGCAGGTTGGACAGGACCGAGAGCGTCGCCCCGTCGAAGGCGGGGACCTTGGCCCCGGCGACCGGGTACACCGCGATCTGGTGGACCTGGCTCGTGACGAGGGCCGGTGCGCCCAGCGCATCCTGCAGCCCGCCGGCCAGCGCGACGATGAGGCTGAGGGCGGCGATGCCGATGGCCACGCCGGTGGTCGTCAGGGCTGTCCGCAGCGGGCGTCGGCCGGCACTGCCCAGGCCCAACTTGAGCGTGTCCTTCCAGTGCATTCGCGCCGCGGGGTCGACGGGCTCCTGCTTGCGTACGGTGGGCTTGCCTGCGTCCAGCTCGACGGCGTTGCCGTCGATCATCCGGATCACCCGGCGGGCGCGCCGCGCGACCTCGGGGTCGTGGGTCACGAGGACGACCGTCGCCCCGCGCCCGTTGAGATC
>VBGE01000215.1 GCA_005880345.1 Chloroflexota bacterium
GAAGATCTCCCGGCGATGGGTACGCTAGGGGCGACATGAGATCTAGCAGTCGATAAGCTTTCGACTGAGACAACCCTACGGAATGACCCAGTCGATTCACCCTTGAGAAGATTGTCCCTCGTTCGTTCAGGGCTGACACATGCGGTCAAATTCGCCGTTTAGGCGCCGTCATCAGCATCGTGGCGTCGACGGCCACGCTTGAGCTGGCTCCCGGGGCTAAGCGCCGGGCCTGCGTGACCAGCGGCCCGTTGAATAGAGGCGGCGGGAGGCGGTCGACGAGGCCCGGTGCTCAAGGTCCTTGTGCGGGAAACGTGATTTCACCGTCTTGTGGACGCACGTGGCCCGAGATTGGGTGAGCGCCCACGCCTCGCCTCAGCGCTTAGGAGTGCGGCGCCTGCGACGCGCTACATTGCGGAGCACGTACTCGAAAGACGAAGCCGAACTACAACGAGCGCTCGAGCGAGTGCGTCGGGCACTGCTGCCTGACGAAATGGAGGTTGCCCTGGACCGACTATCGCAATGGCCAGGCAATGCCGGGATCCGGCCCGTGTTGGTGGAGCGCTACCTTGCGCTGACGGGTAGCCGGCGGCGAGACGCGGACGGCCGCCTTCGCTGGTTGCTGCTTCGCGCTCTTCAGGGCCTCGCGACGGCGGCCGACGTACCACTCCTCTTGGATGCGACGCGAAGATTCGAGTACCTGCCGCAGTCTCTTGAAGAGGTTGCCCATGGGATCCGGGCGGAGGGGCTTCACCGCCTACTCGAGCTAGATCGTGACCTTGCACTTTGGCGGGCGATCGAATTGCTCGCCGACGGCCACGATAACCTGGTGACCGGCGAACCGGCGCGCACCGCGGTGCGCGTCCTCGGCTCCACGGGAGAGTTGGCTCTGCTCTACGGAATCGCGCTCGACAACCCCTACGGCCTGCCGCCGGCAGCCCGGGCGGAGTCATTGCTTTGGCTTGACGGACTCCCGGAGGACCGGCTCCGGACAGTCGTCGATCGATTCCTCGCGCGGGACGAGCCAAACTTGCTCCTGGCAGTGATCGAACTCGGGATCGAACGTCGAGGCGGCTGGCTGGAGGACATGTTGATAGACGGACTTCTCGCTACCTCGCACGTGGATGCGTTCCGGTACGCAATTCTCGAAGCCATCGCCCGTCATCGCCTGGATCTGGTCGAGCGGCTTAGCCGTCGACTTAACTCGAAGGGACAGGCCCAAAAGCTTGCCATGCTGCACGAGCTTCGGCTGGCGACATAGCGGCTTAGTGCGTACCCCGGTTCGTGACCCCACCCTGTCACAGATGTGTCACGCACTCGGGGAACCAGGAGGATACGGGAGGATACCCGAGGACACGACGGCGAGTGGAATCGAGCGCAGGAGGACACTGAAGGAAACGGCGGGACACAGGAGGACACGACATGCGCAGGGTTCGGGACCGTGCGACTGCATAGATTCGGACCGCCGCATTGGAAGTGAAGACTGCTTTGACAGCCAAGCTGACAGCCAACTTCGCGCACAGATGCGCATGGTGGGCTGGGTCACGACGAATCTGGGTCGCGACGCTAGGCTGGCCGAAATCGCGGCCTCAGCCGCCACCGATGCAGCTTTGCACGGCCGAGGATTCAACAGCGCCGCCGAAGCGGCTCGGACCGCGTGGGCCGATGGAGCCAAGCGATCCTCAAGTGATCAGCGCTCGATGCCGATGGCGCAGCCAGGCGCGAACCGGGCCCGGCCACTTTTCTACACCTCAATTGCCGCGGTGATTGGGATCTTGGTCTACCCCATCGTGTTCGGAGTCGCCATGGCGCATTTGATGCTATTTGCGCCGCTGGTCGTCACGCTGGTCGCCGGGTTTGCGCTTGGTCTGCTCTCTCGAAGCTGGCGTATCGCCATTGTCTGTAGTTGGTTCATCGTGCTTGTCGGTGTCGTTGGAACCCTACCTGCCTTGGTCCCTCTGTATGGCGGTATCGAACTCGACCTGCCTCTGGCATTGCTGGTCGGCGGGCCCGGAGGTGCGGCCGTCGGTGGCTTCTTGGGAGCTAGGCTGAGGCGCGCCAACTAGTCTTCAGGAGCCCGAGCACGCCAACGAGTTCGCCCTAGGGAGTTCAGATAGTGTCCCGTCGCCCCGACCAAAATCGAGTTCAAAATTGGCGATTTCGCTTGCTCTGCGGAGCCGCTGTATCACGGCCGGATCACAAATTTTCCGACAAGTCACCCGGGTTGTAGCTCATTAGGGGTGGGTCGCCAGCGGATCTGAACTCGCGCGTCACCAAGCGGAGGCCGAGGTAGGTACCGCATTTGTGGCTGTATCAAAGGACCGTGAGGCGCCCAGTTTTGAAACCGAAGCTCGTTCCACCGAAGTCAGGACACCCCTGACACTCCACGAAACCCAGGGAGGGGCCGTCCGGACGGTCGTGCGGTGAGCGCGATGGCCGGACAAAGAAGTGTGCCCCCCAGCCGCGTGCCTGAGCGTAGGATCGGGCAACAAAGCATTGTCGGTCAACCTCAAGTCTGGCTGGGCGATCAACTTGTGGATTGCCGCTGGAATTGAGATGGTTGGCCTAGCAGGCGCCTCCATGTGCGCTCTTCTTAGTCCGGCGATGACGTTGTCAGTCGAAGGATCGGTCGACGTAGTCGGCTCGTCTTTCGTCACTGTCGCCCCAACCGAAATCGAGATCAATTACGTCGACCTGCCGGTAAAGCTTGAGTACGGTCAGCAGGTTCGCATCGTCTATGTGGACGCAGGGGCACATGGATGGAGCGCGCTGTTTATCACCGTTAAGCCGGGCAGCGCCGATTACGTAACGCCGGACGGCCGCGATTACCAGCAAAAGCAAGAAGTCGCTCGGTTCACACGTGCGGGTCTGTTGGCAGGATTGGCCATAGCGGCCTCCGCAGCCATCGGGGCCATCGTGCTCGGCCTTCGCCGCCGGGCGCCGGCAGTTGTAATCGCGACAGTCGCAGCCCCCTGGACGCTGCTTGGCAGCGTCCCGGCCATCATCAATCTGGCTTCACTTCAAGCCGATCGTTCCGTTGAAAACCCCGCCTCTCTCGTCTGGCTGAGCGCTGTCCTCGTGACCCTGACGGCCAGCGCCGTGGGCCTACTGCGACACGAACCGGGATCCAGAATCCTCCTCGGCACAATCGCGTTAGCGGTTGCCACCAGCGTTGCGTGGTTCGCCGGGTGGATCAGCTATTTCTCTGACTTCAGTGGGCTTGTACCGCGAGCTAAATTGGTTCGTGATGTGGCCCAGATGTGCTCCTACGCGAGCGCCGCGTTTATTCATACACGTTTCTTTACGGGCAACGACGCCACTCGAGTCGCGTCCTGATGCACGGAAGATGTTTAGCTGCAGCTTGACCACAAGACGACATTGCACCAGCTTCCATGCGGGTGAGAGCTCCGATTGCACCTCACGGCGGTGGCGAATGGACGTGCGCCCTCTCTCGCGTGGGCAGTGAGGATTTCGAACCGGCAGATGCAAAGTGCTGGGCGAATGTCGCTCTGACTGGGAATCTATGGCCAGATCAAGAATCTGTGTGACAAGCGCTATCTAAACCACCTCATCGACTTGGTGATTCAGAATCCGGGTGACGAGTGCGCAGGATCAAGTTGCGCGCCGAGCTGATCTTCAGGGTGGGGCAGGTGGACGAAGCCTTGCCGCGCCGTGGCATCACGCACATGGTCGAGCACCTGGCTATGCACTTTCGATCGCACCGACCCGATTGGTGGCGAACCCATGCAACGGTTGAGCCGTTCGTGACCCGATTCAATGTCAGGGGTGAGCCAGGCGACATATCGAGCTTCTTCTCTCAGCTGGCCGCAAGCCTGTCCGAGCTGCCGGTAGAACGGTTGCCGACCGAGCTGGGCGTCCTGCGCACCGAGGCCGCCACTTCAAGTGGCGGATCGGTCAAAGAAATCTGGAGCCATAGATTTGGGGCTCGGGGTCTTGGTCTCTCGGATTATCGGGAGTTCGGACTCAATTGGCTCGGACCCCGCGACGTACGCGCGTGGGCCGAGGAGCGATTCAACGCAGGAAACGCGGTGCTGTGGATCAGCGGCGAAGTTCCAGCCGACCTACGTTTGCCCCTCAGGCCGGGAAGTCGGTTTCCACGGCCACAGGTCAATCCTCTGGAGCAGGCAACTCCAGCCTTCTACCACCAGGGAAACACAGGGGTCGCACTGTCCCTGTTGACCAAGGCCGGCATCACCACCGCATATGTCGTGAGCGAATTGCTTGAGGACCGGATCCGGGCGCGCCTCCGCCACGCCGAAGCGCTCGCCTACGAGACCTATGTCCAGCTCAGGGCAGGCGGGATTACTGCGTTCGCTGATGCGCTTCCAGAAAATGCTGGGCAAGCAGCCGCTTCACTTATCGCGATCGTGCGCGACCTTGCCGAAAGCGGACATCGAGCCGATGAGCTAGAAAGGGTACTAGCTTCAAATCGCGCTGCTCGAGAGGAGCCGGGCGCCACACTAGAGAGCCTGAACGATGCCGCTCGGTTTGAGCTTGGGGCTGTGACCAGTACGATTTCCTGGGACGACTACGACAGAGAAGCCAGAGCGCTGACCGCTTCAGAGGTTGCCCGAGCGACCGAAGCAGCCTTGTCTACAGCGCTGCTCGCGATCCCGGAGGACGTGCCGTTCGCCATCGACGGATTCACGCCGCTGCCCGAAGCAAATGGGCGGACTTTCGCAGGGAGTCGCGTGATCGCCGCACCAGGCGCCGGCAAAGACTCTGTCATCGACTACTCAGACGAGGGTGTCTCGATTAGCTTGGCCGACGGGACGACCGACGGATTCGGTTGGCAGGACATCGCAGCGGCCCTGTGGTGGAGCGATGGCACTAGAGCTCTCCTTGGACTGGACGGGTCTGCCCGCCGCATCGTCCCCAAGGATTGGGCACACCCAGAGGCTCTTTTCGAAGCCATCCGAGTCCGCGTGCCTGCAGACCGGTGGGTGCCGATGGACGAACCTGCGACGTCGCGTCCACCAGATGAGCAGAGGCTGTGAGCCCAGCACGTCTAGGGCTCGGCATGGTTCGCGCGGTTGCCGCACTACGACAGACTGTCCCGGTCAGTACAAGGCGGGCTTAGGCAATGAGTTCAACCTGATGATCTGGAGTCCCACCAATGACATTTCGACGACACCAAGCGGATCGGCGACCTACAAGAACGACGCGATACCACGGCGACTCGCAGGCCGACGCATCACGTTTGTCTGAATAATGTCGGAGGCGTTCCTGTGTGCGGGCTCGCGCAACGTAATCACGTCTGCTTGTGAGTGCCGTCATCTTGCTCAGCAGAAGGGAGGCCATCTCCTCGGACCTTGCTGCGTCAAGGCCCCTCACCGCAGTGTCCAGCCGCCGTCGACGGCGACGGTCTGGCCGACGACAAACGACGAGGCGTCGCTGGCGAGGAAGACCAGCGCTCCATTCAGCTCCTCCAGTCGCCCCACGCGACCCATCGGTGTGCGCCGCTCGATCCAATTGACCTGCCGGGGATCCTGGAGCTGACCTGTCATCTCGCTGGGAAACCAGCCCGGCGCGATGGCGTTGACGCGCACGCCACGTGCCGCCCACTGCGCACCAAGCTCGCGCGTAAGCCCTACGACCCCTGATTTCGGTGCGACGTATCCAGCCAGCGGGTAGCGCTCGGAGAGAGATCCGAAGCCAGCCACGGAAGCGATGTTCACGATGCTGCCCCGACCCGCCGGCAGCATGACTCGAGCTGCCTCGCGGCAGCCAATAAAGACTGCGGTGAGGTTTACCCGGATGACGCGCTCGAAGTCCGCCAGTGATTCCATCTCGGCCGGACCGCCGTCGATCACGCCGGCGTTGTTAACCATCACGTCCAGGCGGCCGAATCGGTCGACAGCCCTGTCGACGAGCAGGCCGACAGCCGCCTCATCCGCGACGTCGGTCGGCACCGCCTCCGCCTGGTCGGCGCCGAGCTCATCGGCCAGCGCGCGCAGGCGCTCCGCGCGCCGGCCGGCAAGCACCACCTTCGCGCCGCTCTTAGCAAGAACCCGCGCGAAGTTGGCGCCCAATCCTGACGATGCGCCGGTGACGATCGCGACGCGTCCATTGAGGTCCGACTGCAGATACGTACTCTCGGTGAAGATCGCAGCCATCATGACCTAACTTGGTCTAGCTCAACGGCTCCAGCAAATAGACGAACGCGGGATCACACAGCTCAATTTGCAGCGAGGTGCCGGGCAGAGGGACAAGGCCTTGGGGTCGAGTCCCAGAGTGGACTCCATGTTTGGGAGGTCCTCTGGCACTGGGGGTCATCAATCATGCGTCGTTCGGCGAGGCGGCACGATTTCAGAGGTCACGTTGATAAGTCGACGCAAGCGAGCACCGCATATGTCCCTTGGGCCGTTAGGCCCTGGACGTTTGCGTTGCCGGCCATTCCGTTAGGTACAACCCACGTGACCATGGCCGATCCACCCGCATCCGGTGCTATGGGTTTGGCGAACGATTGGCTAGGGCCGAGAGCGAAGAATTGGCAGGCTAGCGGATCCGCATCAACGATGTAGTTGCCGCCTGGCGTGAGTCCGTGGACAGTCGCTTCTAGCGTGACTCCGGTCGATGTCGTGGCTAACTGAACCGTTCCAGTCACCGTGCTTCCCGGCTCCGGCACGAATGTGAAGATGGTCGCGGTCGAGCTGGGCGACGCCGTGGGGCTCGGTGGGCTGGCCCTAGGCGAAGACGTTCTTGCGGTCGAGCCAGGCGCGCTTCCGCACGCTGTCAACAGGAACGCGGCAACAAGTGCCGTATACGTTTTGCGCATTACATCGTTGGCGCCTCGATCTGAATTACCTGCAGGATTCGATCGAACCGAAGGCCTGCGTCGTGGCAAGCCTCGGCCACCGTGTGCTCAGAGTCCGCTTCAAAGAGGCAGAAAGAGACTTCATCTTTGCTAACGAGCATCGCGTGCACACATCTGATCTCGGTGCCCTGAGTAGTGAGCATCACAGCTGCATTGGAGGCGCGGCGCGTAGTCGCGACGAGTTGCGACTCAGTAACTCCGGGCCAGTAAGTCTCGACCAAGTAGCGATTCAAAGGTGATTGGTCGGTTCCCGTCATCCGTCGACCGTAGGCCCTTTGTACAGCCTTCGCATCGGGCGATTCCCTATCCGCGGATACAAGGAAGTTGGACGGTCGATGGGGCGTACCCTTTTCCAACTATGTCGATCTCGGTAGTGGGCCGGCAGACCGAACTGCAAGGCATTGGGACGTTCCTCGAGTCAATAAACGGTGGGCCCCGGGCGCTGATGCTTTACGGCGAGGCTGGCATCGGCAAGACGACCCTTTGGCAGGAGGGCACAGCGGAAGCGAGGCGCCACGGGTATGCGGTCCTACTCTGCCGGCCGGCACAATCTGAGGTCCAGCTGTCGTACTCGTCGATAGCAGACCTGCTGGCCGATCTCGACGAAGCGGTGCTGAGCCGACTGCCCACCCCCCAGCGCGAAGCGCTAGAAGTGGTTCGTCTGCGCTCCCAAAAACCACACGCAACGGTGGACCGCCGCCTCGTCGCCACAGCTTTCCTCGCCGTTCTGCAACGGCTCTGCGACCGAACTCCCGTCTTGCTTGCAGTCGACGACTTCCAATGGCTCGACCGCACCAGCGCTCAAGCAATCGAGTTCGCTGCCAGACGCGTCACAGGAAAAATCGGATTCATGATTTCGTTCCGGACGACCGCACGCAACCTCGATGAGCCCGCATTTCGAGTTGCAAGCCCCGATGGCATCTACCGTCTCGATGTCGGGCCGCTGAGCCTTGCCGCCATTCATCATGTTCTCAGAGAGCGCTTTGGACGCACGTATCCACATCCGATACTGGTGCGAATCCACGAGGCTTCCGCTGGGAATCCTTTTTTGGCCCTCGAACTTGTTCGTGTGCACGGGAGCGGCATTGGTCTAGGGCCACGTCGAAGCTCTGCGACAAATTGTCGGGGCGACTGCAGCCGCTTCGCTTGAAAGTGCAGAGGATCTTGGTATCGTCGAGGTGGACGGTCCGGTGGTCCGATTCACCCATCCGATCCTCGCCTCTGCCGTATACAGCATGGCATCGCCTAAACAGCGACGAGCAATGCATAGGCAAATCGCCAGTACCCAGCTCGACATCGAAGAGCGAGCCCGCCACTTGGCCCTTGCTGCGACCAGCCGCGATGAGGAGACAATCAGGGCGCTGGACGAGGCCGCAGAAAATGCCAGCACACGCGGTGCAGCCGCGGCCGCGGCCGATCTCCTTGAACTGGCACTCAAGCTCGGCGCGCATGACGTCAGCCGCATGATTCGCGCCGCGGCGCATCACTATGACGCGGGGGATCCCATGCGCGCGAGAGATCTACTCGAAGAGGCGATTGACAAATTGCCGCCAGGGGAGCTGCGGGCGGAGGCGCTGAGACTTCTCGCCAGGGAGCGCATTTACGACGATAGCTACCAGGCTGCGGCCCCCCTCCTCGAACGGGCGCTTGCTGACGCCGGCACCGACTTGCTGCGCGTCCAAATCGAAATCGATCTCTCGTTCGTGCTCTTCAATCTGGGTCGTCTCGAAGATGCATTGAGCTCTTCTGAACGCATGGTCAAAGACGCCGAACGCCTTGCTGATACCGCCTTGATTGCCCAAGCATTGGCGCTCGCGGCAAGCATCCGATTCATGGCGGGAATGGGTTTGGACGAGCCAACTCTAAAGCGGGCGCTCGCCTTGGAAAGTCGCGTCCATTCCGGGCCGATTGCCCTGACCCCATCGTTAATGGCCAGCCTGATCTGGATGTGGTCGGGTCGACTTGATCAGGCCGATATCGGGCTCGAAGCGCTGCACCGCGAATGCCTCGAGAAGGGCGCCGAGAACGATTTAGTGTTCCTCGGCTTCCAGCGTGAGGCGCTTGCGTGCTGGCGCGGTGATCTCGCCTCCGCAACGCAGGTCGCCAATGATTCTTACGAGCGTGCGCTGCAACTGGGCACCGAGCTGCCGCTCGCCATAGCGTTATCGGCCAAAGCACATGCCGCCGCATTTCGTGGCGATGTCGCGGAAGCAAGGAAAGAGGCAGAAGCCTCTTTTGAGATCCTTCAACGAGGGACGCTGGCGACGGTAGCACTCGCCCCACTCGGCACGCTTGGGTTTATCGAGCTCTCGGTCGATGACTATCAGGCCGCCGCGACGCGGCTGGCGCCAATGGCGGCAGGCGCCATTGCGGTGGGGCTCCGCGAGCCATCGATTGTGCCATTTGCACCCAATGCCGCAGAAGCGCTCATCGCGGTCGGCAAGCTGGATGAGGCGACGGTGCTTGTCGACTGGCTTGAAGACCACGGCCGCCGCCTCGACCGTGCATGGGCCTTGGCAGCTGGCGGTCGCTGCCGCAGTCTTCTGCTCGCCGCAGCGGGCGAGCTTGAGGCATCGATCCGATGCTGCAAGCTAGCGCTGGCGCAGCATGATCGGATCGAAATGCCCTTCGAGCGAGGTCGAACGATGCTGGTTCTAGGGCGGCTGCAACGCCGCCGAGGTACGCGGAGGGAAGCTAAAACGTCATTAGAAGCTGCACTTGACGCTTTCACCATCACGGGCACGAGACTTTGGGCTGAGAAGGCGCAGCGCGAACTTGCTCGTCTTGGTATCCGGCGGGGAAAGGGCGGCGAGCTGACACCGTCGGAACACCGGATCGCACAGCTGGCGGCGAATGGACAGACCAACCGGCAGGTCGCTGCTGCGATGTTGATCAGCCCGAAAACGGTCGAGGCCAACCTTGCCCGTGTCTACCAAAAGCTGGACATACGCTCGCGTGCCGAGCTCGGGCGTCGAATGGCTGAGAAGCAACTCCGAATCCCGACACCCTGAAGTCGGCTCTAGCCGCCAGATAGGGAAACGCCCGATGCGAGCCTGCTAGGCGGCTGATAGCGTCGCGATCGGCACGCGCCGGAGGTTGAACTGGTGCGCCCGTGCACTCGCATCCGCAAGTTGTCGGATTAGGAGTACGAACATGATCCGCGGAAGAGCCATGAAGTCGACACGCCGTGCCCTGTTTCTGATAGCCGCGGTGCTCGCGATCTCGGCCCTTTTCGCACCGCCTGCGGCTGCCCAAAAAGGCGCCGGCCTACTCCCGGCCGGCATCTACCATTTCGACTTCACCGGGGCCGTTTGCGTGCCTGCTGCTCGAGCATCCGTCGGACTTCAGGATCGACAACCGGCTCGGAAGCGCAACTCTGAACACGACGTTGACCCCTTCCACTCCGACCTGTCCGGGCTTCGGCCCACCACTGACGACCAGCATCGGCATCAACGCAACCTGGACCGGCGTTGGCCCGCTGGCCAACTCGACCGGAGCAAGCGATTACTCGTGCGCCACGTACACCGCTCAGAGCGCCAACCGTGGCCTGACCAACACGGCCACCGCCAACCTCACCCTTACGACGGTCACAACGCCGGGCGGCACTACCAACACGACGTTTCCGCCTACCCAAACCGCGCTCAACTTCAATCACTCCGACGTCCAGGCCCACGGGACCGTCGATCCCGGTTGCGGGCCCACCGGTTTTGGCATCGGCCCAACGCCGGCCGGCCATTCCCACTTCTTCGGACTTTTCGCGAACGGCTTCTTTGGAGCTCCACCGTTCTCGTTCGACCAGGTCTCTCTGGTGCAGAGCAGCACGTCGTTCCAGCCGGCCGGGCGACCGGCGAGCGGCGCCGCCGAGGACGACCTCAATGTGTCCCTGTTCAGCGGTTCAGGATGCTTCGTGATTCCCTCGTCTGATGTCGTGACGAACGGCCTTGTGTCAGCGTCTGTCCAGACGACGATTCCAGGACCGAATCCGCCGGTCTGCGCCGGCAGCTTCCCGCCATTCGGCCTGAACTTCCCGATGACTGTGAGTGCGACGTGGACAGCGCAAGGTCCAGTGATGACAGTGCACGACCAAAACAACTATCACTGCTTGGGCTACACCCAGGCGACGTCGACTTTCGTGCAGGCGGTTGGCGCCACCTCAACGGCGACCATCACCATGCCCGATTACTTCGGCAATCCGCAAACGCAGACCCTGAACAACGGCTTTGGCAACATCACCCAGGTCAGCCAGAGGGTTCAAGCGAACGGGGTGTTGCAGCAGTCATGTCTCATCCGCGCGTGATGAAACGATTAGCCGACGGAAAGATGCGGTGGGCCGCCGAGTGAGCCGGCGGCCCAGATTCTTCACGCGATGACGCGACCTCGGCGCCAATCGGGTTCAGGCGGACGCGCACGGAGCCAAGTGGGTGCGGGGAGAATGAGGCGTCGATAGGGTTTCGGGACTGGGTTTCCCTGCGTTCCAATCCGTGGCCCGATATCGGTCGGGCGATGAACATCGCGCGGCCACTACGCGTGATGAAACGGTATGGAGTCGCGGGCCATCTGGGCGCTCGGCAAGTCATTAGGAGCACACCGGGTTGGGGAAAAGCGTGCCGGCGAGCACCTCTAGCTACCTAATCGGCCGATATGAGAATCCGTAAGGGGACCCAGCGTCGGAGGATGAATCGAGGGTGGCTTGCGGGCTGCGGGGTTGCCCTAACTGTTTGGGTGGTGGTTGCCCTACTTACTGTCTTCTTTGGGATGACATTTGCACCTCCATATACCCCTTATGGGGGGCTTGTTATGCTCGCGTTGGCACTTGCCGCGCCTTCAGCCCTTAGATTGATTCGCAGCTATCGATTCCGACGCTTTGATGCCACGGATATCCTCGCGATCGTCTTTCTACTGGTCGCTCTGGCTCTGTTCGTCTGGTCCAATCAACAACTTGCCTCTCCTCGCCCGGCCGTCTTTTAGGGGGCTAAGGACAAGCTGTTCTGGTCGTGGTCCCCAGGTCAACGTTACGGCCAACCATGGACCGATAAATCGGAGTTGCACGGCACGCCTCGGACAGGAATGCCGACGGGCAAACCGTGAGAGCTGGCGGCACTCCGGCACTCGGCGAGTTCAGACCACCATTTCTGAAGGTGCCCCGCAGATCTGTTGACGCAAGGTGCTGAGGCTTCGCCGCAGCCCTTCGCTCCATGGCGCGGGCCGTGTAGCAGATCGTGTAGTAGTCGGACGGAAAGACCACTCAAATCTGGACGGACTATGTGCTCGTCATAGAAGAATCGAACTGGAATCGATCGTTTCAGTGCTTTTTGGACGAAAGGTCGCAGAATTCGGGACCGTGAGGCCCCGGGTTCAAGTCGCGGGTCCCCGACCACTTCCCGAACTCGAAGGCGACGTTCCCACCTGCGACCTGACAACGCTCTTGGATTGGTGTAGCGCTGATGTAGCACAACTAGTAAAGTCCGCCTGACAAGCAGGAGTAATGAGAACGTTGTCTTGGCGTTCAGCCGCCGCGGGAGCAGCGCTCTTGGTTGCTATGGCATGTGGTAGTTCCTCGGTGTCCGTCGAGCGGTCGGCAGCCTCAGCGACGCCGGATGCGGCCACACGGGCTTACATCGCTTTGGTCCGCGCCTACTGGGCCGACCTTCACGCCGCCGACGTCGCGTCGGACGGTTCGGATGTCGATGCGAAGGCGTGCCTAGGAGAGATGTCGCCTTCCTCGCCAAGTGACGTGCATGTGGTCGAGCCGCAGATTTGCCGGGCGTACGCTGTGGCGACGTTGGCTGCGAATGAGAAGTTCCTCGCCAACCTAGAGACGCTCTACGCGCCTCCGAAGTTCGCGTCTGACGACCGCGCG
>VBGE01000216.1 GCA_005880345.1 Chloroflexota bacterium
AAGAGCCAGACGACCTCCCAGACCCAGTAGCGCTTGTAGACGTAGAGCTGGCGCTCGGCAAAGCCGAGCAGCGCGCCCATCTCGGAGTGTCTGACCCCGACTGTCACGGGGCGACCTCCTCCATCTCTTCGGCTTCGAGCCTTTTGCCCGTGAGGTGCATGAAGACGTCTTCCAGCGAAGGCGCGTCATAGCGCGTCGACAGCTCGCCCGGAGTTCCGTCGGCCAGCACGCGGCCGCCGTCCATCATCAGGACGCGGTCGCACATGGCCGCCGCCTCGTCCATGTCGTGCGTGCACAGCAGCACAGTGATCTCGCGCTGCGACCGCAGCGACTCCAGCACGGACTGCACCTCTTTCTTCGAGCGCGGGTCGAGGCCTGTGGTCGGCTCGTCCATCAACAGGAGCGACGGCGCCGTCAGGAAGCTGCGCGCGATCGCCACCTTCTGCTGCTGCCCGCGGGACAGCTGCTTCATGGGCTGATCGATCACGTCGCGGGGCAGGCCGAGGGTTTCCAGGATCTCGACGACACGCCTTCTTGTCCCGCCGGTGTTGCCGTAGAGCCGCGCGGCGTAGACCATGTTTTCCCAAGGGCTCAGCTCTTTGAAGAACGCGGCCTCGACCGAGACGCGATTGACATGCCGGCGGACCTCGAGCGCGTCGTCGACGACGTCCCAACCGAACACGAACGCGCGGCCCGCGTCGGGCGTGAGCAATGTGCCGAGGATTCGGATGAGTGTGGACTTGCCACTTCCGTTGGGCCCCAGGATGCCGGTCACCCCTCCCTTGTCGACCGTCAGGTCGAGCTCATGGAGGGCGACCTTGTCCTTCCATTCGCGCTTCCACCAGTGCGCGCCGGATTCGCGCTCGCGCCGGCGAAAGGCTTTCCGGACCCCTCGAAGTTCTACCGCCGGACTGTTCATCACCAACTCCAAAAACCCGAACCGACAAAAAGAAAAGGACCGTGGCGGTGCCCAACAACCGCACGGTCCTGACTTGACTGTCTGGGTTCTAGTGCTTGGCTACGAGTCCAGGGTCAATAGGCGGTTGCGGGCAGGCATGCTTCGCCCCTGCTTGCGAGGCGCATGCGAACAATTCCTGCCAAGTCAACCGCTCCTTATTGGATTTCATGGACACACCCGGATGGGTGTGCGACAGCCGACTAAGACTAATCGCCGATGGACCCGAAGTCAAGACCAAGGCGGCTCAGGACGAAGGCCATCACGAATGCCTCTTCCCTCCACGAGTCGTAGCGGCCGGACGGGCCCATATGACCGGCGCCCATCTGGGTCTTGAGCACGACCGGGCGATCGCCCGTGTTCAGCGTCCGCAGCTTGGCGACCCACTTCGCCGGCTCCCAGTACGAGACACGCGGGTCGTTGAGCGCGCCCATGACCAGGAGCCCCGGGTAGGCGGTCTGATGGACGTTGTCGTATGGCGAGTAGCCCTTGATGTATCGGTAATACGGCTCTTCGGCCGGGTTACCCCACTCGTCGTATTCGTTGATCGTGAGCGGCAGCTTGTCGTCGAGCATCGTGGTGAGCGCGTCGACAAAAGGCACCTGGGCGACGGCACACGCGAAGAGGTGCGGGCGCTGGTTCAGGACGGCGCCGATGAGGAGGCCGCCGGCGCTGCGGCCGCGGATGGCCAGGCGGTCGGGCGAGGTGTAGCCGGCTTCGACCAGGTGCTCGGCGCAGGCGATGAAGTCGTCGAACGTGTTTCGCTTGCGCAGCAGCCTGCCATCCTCGTACCACTCCCTCCCCATCTCGCCGCCGCCGCGCACATGCGCGATGGCAAAGATGAGGCCGCGATCGAGGAGGCTCAGCCGGGCGGGGTCGAACATCGGGTCGTTGGAGTGCTCGTAGGCGCCGTAGCCGTACAGGAGAAGAGGCCTTGCCCCTCCGGCCCCAGCCCCATCCCCGCCTGCGGCGGTACTTCCCCGCAAGCGGGGAAGAGCCACTTCCCCATGAATGGGGAGGACAGCTCTTCGATACACCAGTGAGATGGGGACTCTTGTCGCGTCCGGGGCGGTGGCCCACACGCGCTCGGTCGTGTAGTCGTCGCGGTTGTATCCGCCGCGGACCGGCTGCTCCTTGACGATAGTTCGCTCGCGCGTCTCCATGTCGTAGTCGACCGCCGACCACGGCGCGGTCAGCGAGGTGTAGAAGAAGCGCATCACCTGGCTGTCGTAGCTGGGGCTGCCGCCCGGGAAAGCGGTGTAGGCGGCGTCAGGCTGATCGACCACGTGGAGCTCGCCGGTCGAAGAACTCTGAACCTCGATGCGCTGCAGGCCATCCGACCGCTGGCCGAGGACGACGTGACGCCTGTGCACGTCGATGAGGTTGAGCCGCACGCCCGGACGCTCCGGCACAACCTCGGTCCACGACGCGCGGGACGGGCTGTCTATGGGCGCGGCCATGAGCCGGAAGTTGAGGGCGCCGTCGTTGGTGAGCAGAAGGAAGCGGTCCTCCTGGTGGTCGACCGAGTACTCGATGTTCGGCCGGCGAGGCTCGATGAGCACGGGCTCTGCCTCGGGCTCGTCGCTGCGCAGAAATCGTGACTCGCTCGACACCTGGCTCGAGCTGGTGATGAAGATGTAGCGCTCGCTCTTCGAAAGCTCGACGCTGAGCTCGAAGCGCTCGTCGTCTTCCTGGATGACCAGCACGTCCTGCTCCGTCGGGGCGCCCAGGCGATGCCGCCACACCTGGTATGGGCGCATCGCGGCATCGGGCCGGGCGTAGAAGAAGGTCCGGCTGTCGGACGACCAGGCGGCGCCGTAGTAGACGCCGGACACGATGTCGGGCAGGTCGGCGCCACTGTCGAGATCGCGGAAGCGAAGCTCGTGCAGCTCAGAGCCATTGATGTCCTGCGCGTAGGCGACTGTGCTCTCGTCCGGGCTTCGCTCGACGTAGCCGAGCTCGAAATATTCGTGGCCTTTGGCCAGCTCGTTGGCGTCGAGAATGACCTGCTCCTGAGCTTCCATCGAGCCGCGTCGACGGCAGTAGATCTCGTAGTCGAGGCCTTCGACGGTGCGGGTGTAGGTCCACCAACCCTTGTCGAAGACGGGGGCCGAGAAGTCGGTCTCCTGGACTCGACCGACGATCTCCCGATAGAGCTCAGCCTGCAGGCCGGCCGCCGGCGCCATCACCTCGTCCGTGTAAGCGTTCTCGGCCTCCAGGTAGGCGATGACCTCGGGGTTCTGCTTGTCGCGGAGCCAGTAGTACGGATCGACGCGCTGGTCGCCGTGCGCCTCGATCACGTGGGGCCGCCGAGGGGCGGCCGGTGGGCGGGTGGAGGCGACCTTCACCCGCTCCACTGTAGATGTACCAGGGCTGTGAGCAGCCGCTCCCGGGTGGTCAGCTAGCGGCCAGCTCAAATGCCTTGCGCACCATGCGTTTGACGTCGGCGCGCTCGGCGTCCGCCGGCCTGCGCAGGGTGATGGAGCGCATCAGCTTGCCTCCACCCTGCAGCAGCCCCGTCCCGTCGTCGAGGTCGACACCACGATAGAAGTAGAGATTGGCGTGGTCGGGGTAGGTCCCGATGCCGACCACATCCTTGCCGTCGACGGCGTAGCGGTAGAGCTTCCACATGGTTCGGCTGGCGGCGATCGACAGGCGTTCGACCAGCTGGTGGGGCCGCTTGTCGACCAGGCGTTTCGGCTCGCCTACGGGATGCTCCACGATCGTCACGCGGCCGAGGACGCGGTGCAGGAGGGGGCGATCAGGGCCTGGCGCAAGCTGAACAACCTGAGGCCCGGCACCGAGATGCGGCCGTGGTTTCTGGCGATAGTCGCCAATCAATGCCGGACCATCGCGCGCGGCCGCTGGTGGTCGGTGTTGCGCGTTGACGTCCCCGCGAGTGCGGCCGGCGCAGACCCCGCTGATGAGTACGTTCGCGGCGCCGACATCCGCGCGGCCCTGCTCAGGTTGTCGACCGAGCACCGCGAGGTGCTCGTGCTCCATTACTACCTCGATCTGCCGCTGGACGAGATCGCCGCGATCGCGGGCATCCCGATCGGCACAGTCAAGTCCCGCATCAACCGGGGCATCGCGGCGATGCGCCCTTTCTTTGAACCGATGGAGGCCTTGATCTAGTGGACGAGCTGATTCGCGCCAGGATTCACGACGCTCTCGTGAGTGAGCCGCCGCCTGCCGGCCTCCGGTCGCGAGTCATCGCAGCCGTCCCGATGGACCATCCGCGTCGCCGCCCGTGGCAGATGCCCACGCCGCGCGCCCAGTGGGCGACTGGCTTCACCGCCCTGCTCCTGACTGCGGCACTCTTGGCCGCTCTCGTGTATTCCCGTGTCGGCGGCCAGCTGACCCCCGTACACACGCCACCCGTACCTTCGGTTCATCTGATCGGTCCCGAGGGCCTCGGCGTCGCACCCGACGGGACGATCTATGTCTCGGACTACATCGGCAACCGTGTCTACCGGATGCAGGCGAACGGCAGCCTTGTCACGGTCGCGGGTGGAGGATCTCTATACGAAGGGGTCGCCACGAAATCGAACCTGTTCGGTCCGGCGGGTGTGGCTGTCGCGCCCGACGGTGACCTGTACATCGCCGACAACCTCGGCACCGCCATCCGAAAGGTGGATCGGTTCGGGATGCTGTCGACCTTCATTGCCATTCATGCCACCGGCGCGGGCAACTCGCCGGTCGGCATCACCCTCGACCAGGACGGCTTTCTTTACGTTGGCAATTTCGGCGGCGACGTGGTGGTCATCGCACCCAGCCTTGTCACATCGAAAGTTGACCTCTCGAGCGTCGCCGCTCCCCGTATCAACCCCAGTTACCTCGCGTTCGACTCCGCCGGCAACCTGTACGTCTCCGATGCCGGCCCGACCACCAAGACACCCGCGAATCAAGTGCCACAGCCTCCCGGCGGCTGTCGGCTCATCCGCATCGCGCCGGACCGTTCGGTCCAAGTTGTCGCCGGGACGGGCAAGTGCGGTTATTCAGGCGACGGTGGTCCGGCAAGGCAATCCGAGATCAATTGGCCGTCTGGCATCGCGTTCGACTCGGCAGGCGACCTGTACTTCGCCGATATGGACAACCACCGCATCCGCCGGATCGACTCCCGCGGCATCATCACGACGGTGGCGGGCACGGGCGTCGAGGGACACGGCGGCGACGGAGGTCGCGCGGTGAATGCACAGCTCGCATATCCGGCCGGCCTGGTCATGGTTCAGGGACGGCTCCTCTAT
>VBGE01000122.1 GCA_005880345.1 Chloroflexota bacterium
GCGTGGATTCGCCCGGTCTGTTTAAACGCCCCCCGAGAGGGGTAATTTGACGTATACTCGCCGTTTGTGCACGTCCCGGCCGCTCCAGCCCACTAACTGAGCGCGCCCTTTTTCCTGGAAGGAGAACCGAATTGATCTCAGAGATGAGAGCCCCCGCGCGTCTCAGCTATGGCCGCATCCCCAACCTCGTCGAGCTGAAGGACCTCATCGCCACCCAGCTCGAGTCGTTCCACTGGTTCAAGAGCGAGGGGCTGCGCGAGCTGTTCGATGAGATCAACCCGATCACGGACTACACGGGCAAGAACTTCGAGCTCAAGTTCCTGGACTACGAGTTCGGCCAGCCGAAGTTCTCGGTCGAGGAGTGCCGCAACCGCGACATGACCTACGCCGCGCCGCTGCGGATCCGGACCCGCCTCACTATTAAGGAGACGGGGGAGATCAAGGAGTCCGAGGTCTACATGGGCGACTTCGCCATGATGACCGACGAGGGGACCTTCATCGTCAACGGCACCGAGCGCGTCGTCGTGTCGCAGCTGGTGCGCTCGCCGGGCGTCTACTTCACCGCCGCCGAGGACCCCAACACCGGCCGCAAGCTGTTCGGCGCCAAGCTCATCCCGAACCGCGGCGCCTGGCTCGAGATCGAGACCTCGGCCAAGGACCTGCTCACGGTCAAGATCGACCGCAAGCGCAAGGTTCCCGTGACCGTGCTGCTCAAGGCCCTCGAGCTGCCTTCGCTGAAGGGCACCGAGAACGACCGCGAGGCCCAGAAGCGCGCGCTCATGGAGATGTTCGGCGACGTCGACAACAACCCCGAGCACCGCTACCTGGAGTCGACGCTGGACAAGGACACCACGAACAAGGTCGAGGACGCCCTGCTCGAGCTGTACCGCCGCGTCCGGCCGGGTGACCCCCCGTCGGTAGACAACGCGCGCAACCTGCTGCAGTCGCTGTTCTTCAACCCGCGCCGGTTCGACCTCGGCCGCGTCGGCCGCTACAAGGTCGACAAGCGCCTGGGCCGCGACGAGGAGGACATCCTCGAGCGCGTCCGCCAGCGCGAGCTGCGGATCCTCGAGAAGGGTGACTTCATCGCCTTTCTGCGCAAGCTGATCGAGCTCAACAACTCGCCGCGCGAGAAGCAGATCCCCGACGACATCGACCACCTCGGCAACCGCCGCGTGCGCGCGGTCGGCGAGCTCCTGCAGAACCAGTTCCGCATGGGCCTCATCCGGATGGAGCGAATCATCAAGGAGCGCATGACGATCAGCGACCCGCACACGGTCACGTCGGCGTCCCTGATCAACGCGCGCCCGGTGGTGGCGGCGATCAAGGAGTTCTTCGGCTCCAGCCAGCTGTCGCAGTTCATGGACCAGCACAACCCGCTGTCCGAGCTGACGCACAAGCGCAGGCTGTCGGCCCTCGGTCCCGGTGGACTGTCGCGAGAGCGCGCCGGGTTCGACGTCCGCGACGTGCACCACAGCCACTACGGACGCATCTGCCCGATCGAGACGCCGGAAGGCCCGAACATCGGCCTCATCGGCAACCTGGCGACGTACGCCAAGGTCAACGAGTTCGGCTTCATCGAGACGCCGTTCCGCCGCGTGTACAACCGCGTGGCCCTGAACCACGACGTCGCGGCCAAGCTCGCCGGCCGGACGCTGCGCCGCCCCGCCCTGGACAACAAGGGCAATGAGGTGATGGCCGCGCAGGAGAAGCTGGACGAGAAGTCGGTCGACAAGCTGATCAAGGCGCGCGTCGCCTCGATCGACATCGTGCCGTGGGTCTCCACCGAGGTCGAGTACCTGTCCGCCGACGAGGAGGACATGTTCGGCATCGCGCAGGCCAACGCGGCGCTGACACCTGAGAACCATTTCGCGGACGCGCGCGTGCCCGCCCGGGCGCGCGGCGACTTCAAGATCGAGGACGTCGCGAACATCCAGTACATGGACGTGTCGCCGAAGCAGATCGTCTCGGTCGCCACTGCCATGATCCCGTTCCTCGAGCACGACGACGCAGGCCGCGCCCTGATGGGCGCCAACATGCAGCGCCAGGCCGTGCCCCTGCTCGTCACGGACGCGCCGCTGGTCGGCACCGGCGTCGAGTACTACGCGGCAAAGGACTCCGGCGAGATGATCGTCGCCGACATCGCGGGGACGGTGACCGACATCGCCCACCCGAAAGAGCTCAAGACGGTGCACGCCACCCCGGTCTTCGAGATCGTGGTCAAGCCCGACAACGGCGGCCCGGAAAAGCACTACCCCCTGCAGAAGTTCGCGCGGTCCAACCAGGGCACCTGCCTCAACCACCGGGCGATCGTGAAGCCCGGGCAGCACGTCGAGGTCGGCGACATCCTGGCCGACGGACCCGCGATCGAGAACGGCGAGATGGCGCTGGGCCGCAACGTGCTCGTCGCGTTCATGCCCTGGGAGGGCTACAACTTCGAAGACGCCATCCTGCTCTCGGAGCGGGTGGTCAAGGAGGACATGTACACCTCGATCCACATCGAGGAGTACGAGTCCGAAGCCCGCGAGACCAAGCTCGGTCCCGAGGAGATCACGCGCGACATCCCCAACGTGGCGGACGACGCGCTGCGCAACCTGGACGAGCGCGGCATCGTCTACATCGGCGCGGAGGTCCAGCAGGGCGACATCCTGGTGGGCAAGATCACGCCGAAGGGCGAGACCGAGCTGTCCGCCGAGGAGAGGCTGCTCCGCGCCATCTTCGGTGAGAAGGCGCGCGAGGTCCGCGACTCGAGCCTGCGCGTGCCGCACGGCGAGCGCGGCATCGTGGTCGACGTCAAGGTCTTCTCGCGCGACAACAAGGACGAGCTGGGCCCCGGCATCAACGAGATGGTGCGGGTCTACATCGCCCAGAAGCGGAAGATCTCGGCCGGCGACAAGATGGCCGGCCGCCACGGCAACAAGGGCGTGGTCAGCCGGATCATGCCCGCCGAAGACATGCCCTACATGCCGGACGGCACACCCGTCGACATCGTGCTGAACCCGCTCGGCGTGCCGAGCCGCATGAACCTCGGCCAGGTGCTCGAGACGCACCTCGGCTGGGTGGCTTCGACGCTGGGGATCAAGATCGCGACCCCGGTCTTCGACGGGGCGCCGATGCCGACCATCGTCAAGGAGCTGGAGAAGGCGGGCCTGCCGTTGGACGGCAAGGTTCGGCTGCGCGACGGCCGCACGGGTGACGAGTTCGACGAGCCCGTGACCGTCGGCCAGATCTACATGCTCAAGCTCGCCCACCTGGTCGAGGACAAGATCCACGCCCGGTCCACGGGCCCCTACAGCCTGGTCACCCAGCAGCCGCTGGGCGGCAAGGCGCAGTTCGGCGGCCAGCGGTTCGGCGAGATGGAGGTGTGGGCGCTCGAGGCTTACGGCGCCGCGCACGTCCTGCAGGAGATCCTGACCGTTAAGTCGGACGACATCGTCGGCCGCGTCAAGGCTTACGAGGCGATCGTCAAGGGCGACAACACGCTCGAGGCCGGCATCCCGGAGTCGTTCCGCGTGCTGGTCAAGGAGCTGGAGGGGCTTGCGCTC
>VBGE01000123.1 GCA_005880345.1 Chloroflexota bacterium
GGCCGACTCGACGCCGTGGTGGAACGGGCTGAGGACCAGCCCGATCGGCCCGTTGTAGATGTGGCCGAACTGGTGACCGCTGACCGCCATGAACGGAGGGCACGCGTTGGAGCACGCGCCGCAGCGGATGCAGGTCAACGCATCGCGGAAGACGGGGTCGTCGAGCATCTTCTCGCGGCCGTTGTCGAGGATCACGCAATGCAGCTCGCGCGGTCCGTGCACGCCGATGGTGAGCGACTGTTCGATGTCGGCCGACCGCGAGGGACCCGTGATCCAGTTCACATAGCTGCTGATGATCTGGCCGGTGCCGCTGCGCGGCAGCATGCGCAGCACCGCGACCGCGTCATCCAGGGTCGCGACCAGCTTGTCCATGCCGAACAGCGCGATGTGCACGGGCGGCAGCGTTGTGGTGAGGTCGGCGTTGCCCTCATTGGTGACCAGCACGATGGTGCCGGTCTCGGCGATCGCCATGTTCGCGCCCGAGATGCCGACCGTCGCCTCGATGAATTTCTTGCGCAGCGACTTGCGAGCCTCTTGCTGGATCGCTTCGACTGTGGGCTCCACGCCGAACACCTCCGCGGCGTCCTCTTTCGTCAGGTGGATCGCCGGCGCGATCAGGTGTGACGGATGGGAGTGCGTGAGCTGCACCATCCGCTCGCCGAGGTCGGTCTCGACGACCTCGACGCCGAGCCCTTCGAGGTAGGGGTTGAGCTCGATCTCTTCGCTGGCCATCGACTTGACCTTGGTCACGACCATGCGAGTCCCCGCCGGCAGCCCGCTGCCCGCGTTCCAGCAGAGCTGTCCGATGATGTCGCGGGCTTCGGCCGCATCTTTGGCCAGGTGGACGACGCCGCCGACAGCGGCGAGGCGCTCCGTGAACTGCTCGAGCAGCTCGGGCAGGCGGTCGAGGTTCGCCAGCCGTCGGGCCTTGAGCTCGGCGCGTCCCTTGGCGAAGTCGAAATTTTCGAAGGCCGCATTACGCCGGGCGCGCAGCCCGGTCATGGCCTGGATCAGCGCTCTCTGGAGGTTCGGGTCGTCCAGCGCGCGGTTGACGCGGCGGGAGAAGTGACTACGACTCTCAGGCACTGGACGTCGCGGCTTCCCTGATGGCCTCCGCCACAGCGGTCGGTGTTGTCACCGGCGCCAAGCATATGGTCCCCACGCAGACCACGGCACGGTCGTCGCCGGACGGGTCGATGACCGCGTAGGGATGCGCCGCGCGCGCCGCAGCTGCAAGCTGTGGATTCTTCGTCGTCACCTTGATGGCGTGCGGCATGCGGTCGAGCGCCCGCGCGAACACCGCCGCCATCAGCCCGTACTGCTGCGGCAGGGCGGCAACGGATTCGAGCGCGCGGCGGGCGCGTCCTCGGTAGGGCGCACTCGGATCTCCGACCAGGGTGTCGAGCTCGATCAGCGCCATGGCGGCGACAGAGTTCTCGGCCAGCGGCTTGATGCGCTCGCCGAGCCGGCCCAGCTCTTCCACTCCGGAGTGGTCGAAGTAGCCGCCGAGCTCGGGGTCCCCGTATTTGTTCTCGATGTGTTCGGCGAGGTCGAGCGCGACGGGCAGCCACCTGTCGCCGAATCCATGCTGGTGCGCGCGCGCGGCAGCGAGCATCGACCACACCTGGTCGCCGAGCTGCCCGCCGACGCCTTCGGAGTGGAGCATGCCCTCGCCCTTGCGATAGGCGTGCTTGAAGAGCGCGTCGAGCAACCTCTCGCTCTTCTCTCCAAAACTGACTGCGAGAGCTGCGTTCCACGAGGTGTAGATGCGGCGGTCGACATAAGGCGCATCCGCCGATTTCCGCTCCTCTGCATCCATCGAGTAGTAGTGCTCGTCCGCGTCCTGGCTGCCGGCGTACAGACCGGTCTTCTGGTCGCGCAGGACCCGGTCGAGGTAACCGATCGTCTTCTCCAGCGAGTCCGTCATGCCGGCCAGTGCCAGCGCCTGGACCAGCCCGGCGTGGTCTTCGAGCATCTTCTCGAAGTGCGGGACGCTCCAGTCCTGGGTCGTCGAGTAGCGGAAGAAGCCGCCCTCGACGTGGTCGTACATCCCGCCACCCGCCATCTGCTCGAGCGTGTGCACGGCCATCCGGCCCAGCTCGGGGTCCGAGCGGATGGCCGACTGCTCGAGAAGAAGCAGGATCGCGTCGGTGTGGGGAAACTTGGGGGCGACGCCGAACCCGCCGTACTCCGGGTCGTACGCGGACTTGACCGCCTCGAGGGTCGCGTCCACCAGCCCTGCGTTCAGGGCGCCGGCGCTGCGCGCGACGCCCGACGCCGCCTTCTTGCGCGCGTCGAGGACTCGGCTCGCGATCTCGGCCTGGCTCTCGCGGTAGTAATCCGCAATGCGCACGAGCGCGCCGGCCATCTGGTCTGGTGGGAGATAGGTGGCGCCGGTGAGGATGTCGCCGGACGCGGTGAGAAAGGCCGTGGTCGGCCAGCCGCCCATGTTGTAGCGCTGGTTGATGTCAGGCCTGACGTCGTTGTCGACGCGGACGGGCACGTACTCGCGGTTGATCAGGTCGATCACGCTCGGATGCGAGTAGGTGGTCTCGTCCATGACGTGGCACCAGTGGCACCACACGGCAGAGATCGAAAGCAGGATGGGCTTGCCGGTCGTGCGCGCTTCGTCGAAGGCGTCCTTCGACCACCCATGCCAGTGGATCTCCGTGGCGCGGTTGGGCCGCGGTGAGAAGTGAAACTCCTCCGCTGCCTCGGCCATTGGGACAAGGTTACGATGAGGTTGTGATCTCAACCAGCGCGGTCGATGCGTACATAGAGAAGAACTCGAAGCGGTTCATCGACGAGCTCAAGGAGCTGTGTTCCTTCCCCAGCATCTCCAACCACGGCCGCGACGCGATTCAGCCGGCGCGCGACTGGCTCGCGACCCGGCTCGCGAAGTTCACCGACCGCGTTGAGACGCTGGAGGCGGGCGGCATGCCGGCTCTGTACGCCGAGGTGCCAGGGGCGGGTCGGCGGAAGCTGCTCCTGTACCAGCACTACGACGTGCAGCCGGTCGATCCGATCGATCTGTGGCAATCGCCGCCCTTCGAGCCGGCGGAGCGCGACGGCAGGATCGTCGCCCGCGGCGTGGCCGACGACAAGGCCGACGTCATGGCGCGCATCCATGCCGTCGAGACGCTGAAGGAGCTGGGCGATGTGCCCGTGACGCTTCGTTTCCTGATCGAGGGCGAGGAGGAGATCGGCTCCAAGAGCTTCGAGAAGATCGCGCACGCGCACGCGGACAAGCTGCGCGCCGACGGCTGCCTGTG
>VBGE01000124.1 GCA_005880345.1 Chloroflexota bacterium
CGCATGGTGCTCTTCCAGTAAAGCGATGGCCCTGACCCAGAAGAAGCTCCAGGACCTGAAGGACGCGAGCCTCACCGGGCTCCTCCAGGACGACCCCGCGGCATGGAAGGCGAAGGCCAAGCACGCCTACACTGCGACTCACGGGTTCATCAAGGAGATCCGGCCGGACGACGTTGTGCCGCTCCTCATCGCCGAGCTCGCCACCATGCCAATCTTGCTGATTATCGATCGAACCGGGTATGTAGGGCGGCTCGAAGTTGATGACGAGGCTATCGGCGCTCGCCAGCCTGGCTCCTCCTTTCCACAACGCAATTGCAGAGCTCGAGCCAATGAGTAATTTCAGCCTCCGCGGCATCTCGCAGTCCCCCGCTGAGTCCACCTCGCGGCGGGCGCGAGGTTAGATCAAGACCCAGCTTTGAACCATTCTTGACGGCTGTCGGAGAATGTCCATACCGCACTTGACGAAAACTTGAATACCGCAATTGGACGATGCCCTGACCGCCCCGGGGTGATATTCCCTTAGGTCAGCAAACAGCCGGGATGGCGCGCGGCCGTGGCAAGCCGGCGCCGAATAGGGGGGTGTGGTCGAATGGTTCGTTCGCGCGTCGCCTTTTACGCGCTCGCAGCTCTCGTCGTCGGCGTGGTCGCCGTGGCCCGATCGCCATTTGGAGTGATCACCGCCAGCTCCGCCGCCATCACCTTCGAGACTCCAACCATCGTGGATCCGATCCACACCAACGGCGAGCCTGACATCGCGGTCGACCCGCAGGGCCGCGTCTTCAACAGCGGCCCGACCGGCACCGGCACCCAGCGCAGCACGTGGTTCGGCTCGGTCGACGGCGGCCACACCTTCCGCGTCATGGCGCAGAAGGTCCAGCCCTCGACCCTGACGGGCATCCCGGCTCCAGGGCCGGGCGGCGGCGACACGGACATCGCCTTCGACCGCAGCGGCAAGCAGTACTTCGCCGACCTCTGGGCGCTGGCCTGCCAGCGCGTCGCCGTCACGGGGCCGACCAACTCTGGGGCCTCCGACCAGGAGAACGCCCTCGGCTGCAGCGGCGGCACCACGCCCGGCTCCGACCGCCAGTGGTTCGCCGTCTACGACCCATCGCCGACCACGCCCCACCAGTCCGCCTACACAGGCCAGACGCCTCTCGTCTACCTCGCCTGGAACAACCTGATCGGTCCGGGACCGAACAGCGGCGAGACGTGGAACAAGAGCACAGACGGCCTCAACTACACGAACGCGACCGCGGGCGTGACGCCTGCCACGGAAAGCTCGTATTCGCCGTTCGGCGGCGATGGCTATCCAGCGATCGACCAGGTGACCGGCAAGGTCTTCCAGGCGGCGCACTGCGACGACAAGACCTGTGGCACATCGACTGCCACCACGGCGAAGCCCGGCCTGTACATGAACATCGGCACTCCTGACTCGTCCGGCAACCTCCATTTCCTCGACGACAACGGTGCCGGGGGCCAGGACCTGACCAAGCTGGTCAAGATCGCCGACACCACCGACTCTCCGGACACGCTGTTCTCGGTCCTGTCGATGGACAGTGCACGAAACCTGGTCGTCGTCTGGACCGTCAACAGCTCCGACCCCGCGCTGGACCAGTCGTGGGTGTCCGCCTCGAGCGCGGCGTCCGGCTGGACCACGTGGACGGCGCCCGTCCAGGTGAGCGACGGCTCGACCGCGACAGGCGACGCGACCAACGTGTTCCCGTGGATCAAGGCCGGCGGTCCGGGCCGCGCGGACGCGGTCTGGTATGGCTCGAACCTTCAGGTCGACCCGAGCAGCCACAGCAGCCAGGCGTGGAACGTGTTCATGGCTCAGGTCGTCTTCCCGACCGACTCCACCGGCGCCATCACCTACGCGGCGCCGGCCAAGCAGCTGGTCAAGGTGACGCCGCATCCCATGCACTACGACGACGTGTGCCTCCAGGGCTCTGGCTGCATCACGAGCCAGGGCAACCGCAACCTCGCCGACTTCTTCGTGGTCAACATCGACCACAACGGCGCTGCCCTGGTCGTCTACGACGACACGTCGAACAAGCTGGTCCAGTCGCCCAACAGCTGCAGCGTCCAGGTCGCCGACCACTGCGGCGCCGGCGTGATCACCGTCGCGCGCCAGGCCTCGGGCCTGGGCCTGTTCGGCACGAACGTGAGCGGCCGCTCCAACGCGCCCGTGACCGGCATGAGCCAGCCCGCGGGCACCGCGCTCTATCCCGTGATCGGCGGCACCAACCAGACCGGCATGGACATCCGCTCCAGCCACGTCACGGTTTCGCCCAACGGTCAGTTCCTCAACGTGAGCATGCAGGTCACCGACCTTGCGCATCCCGCGGCCACCATCGCCGCGGTCCCGGGCGCGACCAACCTGCAGTACGTGACGCGATGGCAGATGGGCAACACCATCTACTACGCCGCGATGGAGAACAACGCGGCCAACCAGCCGATCTTCTACGCGGGCAAGCAGCAGACGATCGACCTCTGCTCGGTGTCGGCGTGCTTCCCGCACGTGCTCACGTATCCAGAGCCCGGCACCGGCCCCACCTTTACGGGCATCCCTGAGACAGGTTCCATCAGCTGCCCATCGAACGGTCCTTGCACGGTGACCATCAAAGTCAGGCTGGCCGACGTCGGCAGCCCGACGGGGAAGAGCCTGCTCGAGTCTGTGGGTGCCTACTCCCTGGCCGCCGCGATCCAGGAAGGCGCCGAGGACAACGTTTCGGCGCAGACGGACACCGTCCCGCTCGAGATCGACGGTGTCTGCTGCTACAACGCTAAGGGCTAGCCAAAAGGAGCTGATAAGGAGCTTCACCTCCCGCTCGCGGGGAGGTCGGCGGCGAAGCCGCCGGGTGAGGCCTGAGGATCAGGCAAGAGCGGGGGAGCTCAGCAGCTCCCCCCGCACTCTCTCCGCCGCCTTCGCCAGCGCGCGCAGCTTGCCGAAGGCCTTCTCGCGCGTCAGGTACTTCATCCCGACGAAGTGCAGCGCGTTGCGGATGCGCCCGGCCACTGTGGCGATGTCTTCGACCGGACTCTCGTCTGAGAGGTCGATGACCCCGACGATCAGCGTTTTTTCGCCCAGAGATCGGAGGATGCCGAGATCCACACGCTGCTGGGCGGACTCGATGGAGATCTGCTCGGCGGTCGTGTCCGCCAGCTCTTCCAGAAACGGATATCCATTGGGGCGGTTGTGCACGATGTGCGCGTAGCCGAAGCATGTGTGCAGCGCGGTCGTGCCCTCGACGCCCTCGAGCGCGCGGTTGATCGCCTTGACGGCGAATCGCGCCGCCTTCTCGGCGCGCGCCTGGAGATATGGTTCGTCGAGCTGCACGACGTCGGCGCCCGCGGCGAACAGGTCGCGCACCTCCTCGTTGACCGCGGCGGCCAGCGCCATCGCCAGCTCCTCCTCGTCCTTGTAGAAGTCGTCCTGAGCCTGCTGCGACATCGTGAACGGACCAGGCAGCGTGGCCTTGATCCTGCGGTTGGTGTGAGCGCGCAGAAAATCGACGTCGCGCTTCTCGACCGGCCTCGTGCGCTTGAGCGGCGCCACCACGCGCGGCACAGGATTCGGATGGCCGGTGCGGTCGAGCGCGGTCCCCGGGTTGTCCAGGTCCATGCCTTCGAGCGCGGTCGCGAATCGATTGGAGTAGCTCTCGCGGCGCACCTCTCCGTCCGTGATGATGTCGATGCCCGCGCGCTCCATGTCGCGGATCGCCACCAGCGTCGCGTCGTCCTGCGCCTGCTCCAGATGCTCCGGCGCGACCCGCCAGATCTCCAACGCTCGCGTGCGCGGCGGGAGGCGGGCGCCCAGCATGTCGCGGTCGACCAGCCAGTCAGGCTGCGGATAGCTCCCGACGACCGTCGTGGGGAGGAGTTTCAACACCCCCGCAAGGTTAATCTGATCCGTCGAAATGGCAACCACCACCAGCCGCCTGAAGGGCGACGACTGCGAACGCGACTGGATCTGGGAGCGCGAGGTCGAAGCTGCTCCATGGGAGGAGACCCGGCGGCTCTCGGTCGGCGCCTGGGAACGCCAGTACAGGCGCCTGCGCGAGAGCTCGCCGTTCTACCAGCGCAAGTTCCGCGAGGCCGGCGTCGGCAACTCGTTCGTCAGCCTGGCCGACCTGAGCCAGCTGCCGTTCACGACCAAGGAAGAGCTGCGGCAGGCGCTTGACGAAGATCCGCCCTTTGGCAGCAACCTCTGCGTCTCGCCCGAGCAGGTCAAACGCGTGTACCAGACCAGCGGCACGACCGGCACGCCCAGCGTGCTCGCGCTGACACGCGGGGACATGGAGACGTGGACCACCATGGGCACCCGCACGTACTACGCGACAGGTATCCATGAGCACTCGAGCGTGCTCACTACATTCGGTGCGGGCCCGTTCGTCGCCGGCCACACGCATTTCGTGCTGCTGCGGATCGGCACGCGTTCGGTGCCGGTCGCACCGGGTGATACCGAGCGCGTCGTGTTCGGCCTGAAGGCGGGCCTCGCCGACACGCTCCTGTCGACCGCGTCATTCGCGCAGTACCTGGCGAACCGCCTGGAGAAAAGCGACGCTGACGCGAGCGCCATACCTCTTACCCACGTCGTGACCGGTGGTGAGCCAGGCGGTGGCATCCCCGCCATCCGCGACCACATCCAGCGTGTGCTCGGCGTGACCGTGACCGAGGTGATGGGCATCGGCGACGTGGCCCCCTCGCTGTTCGGCGAGTGCCCGCACCAGCAGGGCATGCACTTCTGCGGCGCCGGCCACATCTGGGTCGAGCTCATCGACCCCGAATCGCGGGAGCCGATGGAGATCGAGACGGGCGCGGAGGGCGAGCTCGTCTACACCGCTCTGACGCGCGAGGCGATGCCCATCGTGCGCTTCCTTGGCGGCGACATCGCCCGTATCGAAGGCACTACCTGCGAGTGCGGGCGCACGAGCTTCCGCCAGCGCGTGCTGGGCCGCCGCGACGACATGTTCATCGTGCGCGGCGTGAACATCTACCCGAGCGCGATCCTCTCGGTCGTCGGAGAGTTCCGGCCGCGAGTCACCGGCCGCGCCCGGGTCGTGCGCACCGGCTCCGACACGTCGATCGAGCCGCCCGTCCCCGTCGAGGTCGAGGTCACCGAGCGCCACAACTCCGACCCGGAGCTCATCCAACAGCTAGAGGGCGCGATCCATTCGCGTCTGTTGTTCCGAAGCAAGGTCGACCTGGTCCTGGAGTCGGACTTCGGCGAGGCGGGCTACAAGACGAGGCTGACCGTCCGGAAGTGAGCCACAAAATTCCCTCTCCCCCCAGGGGAGAGGGCCAGGGAGAGGGGCGCGAAAGAACCAAGCGCAGCCACTCCTCCCTCGGCCACAGCACCGCCGACCAGATCTTCGTCCGGGGCCACGACCTGGCCGCGGACCTCATCGGCAAGGTCTCCCTGGGCGACGTCGCCTTCCTCGAGCTCAAGGGCCGCCTGCCCAACCACCACGAATCGGTGATGTTCAACGCGCTCGCGGTCACGCTCGTCGAGCACGGCCTCACCCCCAGCACGATCGCCGCCCGGCTCACCTATTTCGGCGCCCCGGAGGCATTGCAGGCGGCCGTCGCCGCCGGCCTGCTCGGCATGGGCGACCGCTTCGGCGGCTCCATCGAGCAGGCCGCCCGCATCCTGCAGGAGGCTCCGGCGCAGGGCGAGCTGCGCGCCACCGCGCGCAGCATCGTGGAAGCGCACCGGGCGAAAAAGGAGATCATTCCCGGGCTCGGCCACCCCATCCACAAGCCGGCCGACCCGCGCACGACCCGCCTCTTCGAGCTCGCCGACCAGCACGGTTTCTCGGGCCGTCATGTCCAGCTCATTCAGCTCATCGCGGAGGAGGCCACACGGGCGTACGCGCGCGACCTGCCGGTCAACGCCACCGGCGCCATCGCCGCCATCGCCAGCGAGATGGAGTTCCCGTGGCGCGTCACCCGCGGGCTGGCGGTGATGGCCCGCGCCATCGGCCTGGTCGCACACCTGCAGGAGGAGATGAACGAGCCGATGGCCGCCGAGATCTGGTCGCGGACGGAGAGCGAAGCGTCCTCTGACGCCAGTTCCGGCCACGACTAATATGAGGCTGCACGGAATAATCTGAACGGAGGGGAATTGGCCGCCAGCATTCCCGGCATCCACCACGTGACGTGCATCACCAAAGACGTCCAGAAGTGCACCGACTTCTACGTCGGCGTGCTCGGGCTGCGCTTCATCAAGAAGAGCATCAACCAGGACCTGCCGGACACCTATCACATCTATTTCGGCGACTACCTCGGCACGCCAGGCACGGCGATGACCTTCTTCGGCTGGCCGACGTGGCCGCGGCAGAAGGCGGGGAGCGGCCAGGTCACCACCGTCTCGTTTGCGGTTCCGGCCGGCGCCCTGGACTTCTGGAGCAGCCGCCTCAAGAAGCTGGGTGTCGACCACCGCAGGACAAGCCGCTTCGACGCCGGCGCGATCGTGCTGCGCGACGCGGACGGCATCGAGCTCGAGCTGGTGGGTCAGGCTTCCGACGATCGGTGGAAGCCATGGCACGAATCGCCGGTCGACCGCGACCACGCGATCCGCGGCTTTCATTCGGTGACGCTCACCGTGGCCGAATCGGCGGCGACCCTCGACTTGCTCACCTCGACGATGGGCTTTCGCAAAGGCCAGAAGGCGGGCAACCGCACGCGCCTGGAGACCGGGGCGGGCGGGCCGCATGCGGTGGTCGACGTGGTCGAGTCGCCGGAGGGACCGGTGGGCGAGGAGACCGTCGGCACGGTCCACCACGTCGCTTGGCGGACGCCCGACGCGGAGGCCCAGGTGAGCTGGCGCGACCTGCTCATGCGTTCCGGCCGCAACGTGACGCCGGTGATCGACCGTTGGTACTTCAAGTCGATCTATTTCCGCGAGCCGGGGGGCGTCCTGTTCGAGATCGCTACGGACGGACCCGGCTTCACCGTCGACGAGCCACCCGAGAAGCTCGGCGCCACGCTCAGCCTGCCGCCCTGGTTCCAGGTGCGGCGCGACCAGCTCGACGAGATCCTGCCGCCAATTGTCGTGCCGACCACGGCGACGACTGAAGGACACAGTCCTGCATGTCATGCGGCGGGACCGTGAGAACTTCACGCGTATGGTCTCCGACCCGAAGAACTGGAACGTCGATACACGCTGCACCGGCTGGGAGACACGCGACCTGGTCGGCCACATGATCGACGTCATGGAGGGTTATTTCAAGAATTGGGACGCGGCGAAGGCCGGCAAGGATGGCACCGCGCTCGGCCTGCCGGTGATGGGGGAGACCCTCAACGACCACGCCCTCGAATTTCGCAAGCTTTCGCGCGAGGAGGCGCTCGAGCGCTTCAAGAAGGACGCGCAGAAGCTCGACAAGATGCTCGAGGACCTCACCCCGGAGGAGTGGACCAGCTTCATGGTGTACCACCCGTTCGCGGGTCCGGTCCCGGCCGGTTTTTACGGGACGTTTCAGATCATGGACTATGGCGTCCACCCCTACGACATCGAGTACGGCCTCGGCGACAAGCTGGCCACGATCGATGAGGCGTCGGCCGGACTGATCCTGCCGTTCGCGTTCGTCTTCTGG
>VBGE01000125.1 GCA_005880345.1 Chloroflexota bacterium
TGCCCGGCACGTACGTGCCGCGCGTGCGATCCATCAGCACGAGCGTGATCAAGGTCACGCCCAGGACGACGACCAGGGAGGCGAGGAGCCGCCGGGCTACGTATTTGGCGAGCATCTGCTCTTACCGATTAATCCCGGTGGCTCCCTGAGTACCTCCATTCATTCTCATTTGCCGTCGGTGACGAAGATCTTGGAGCTCCACGGCCGGAGCTGGAACTGGTTGAACGGGCCGAAGTCGGTGCCCTGGACGCGCTTGTTGACGCCCCAGATGCCGGTGTTGAACAGGAGAACCGGGGAGGGCACCTGGTCCGACATGATGTCCTGGAACTGGCCGTACAGCTCCTTGCGCTTGTTCCGGTCCAGCGTGGACAGCGCCTGGTCGAGGATCTGGTCGACCTGGTCGTTCTTGAAATCGGCGCCGTTGAAGCCGCCGGCGACGGTGTTGCGCGAGTGGAAAAGGGGAGCCTCATCCGGGTCGACGGTCCAGTTGAAGCCGACCAGGAACACGTCGAAGGTCCGGATGCTGACGATCTGGCTGACCAGCTGCGGAAACTGGATCAGGCTGGGAGTGGCTTCGACGCCGATGTCGTGCCAGGACTGCTGCATGACCGACAGCATCGACTCGCGCTGCTTGTTGCCGGCGTTGGTGATCATCGTGAACTTCAGCTTCAGGTCGCCCTTGGCCCGGATGCCGTCCGAGCCCTTGACCCAGCCGGCGGCGTCGAGCATGGACTCGGCCTTGGCCTTGTCGAAGCTGTACAGGACCTTCGGCTTGTCCTTGTAGGTCCAGGACGTGGGCGGTTCGACCGAGTTGGCCACTGAGCCGTGGCCGAAGAAGACCGCGGTCACGATCTGCTGCCGGTTGAGCGCGAACAGGAGGGCCTGCCGCACCGCCTTGTCGGCAAAAAGCTTGCCCGCGTTGGTGCTCGGGTTGAGGTTGTAGGCATAGAAGGTGAATGTCGGCGTCGGGAACTCGGTCAGCGCGACGGTGTCGGTGGTCTTGAGGGCGTCGAACTGGCCGGGGTCGACCGGGCCGATGTCGATCTCGCCCGTCTTGAGCTGGTTGGTCACGGCGACCGAGTCGGGAAGCACCTTGTAGACGTACTGGTCGAGATACGGCGCGCCTGCCCAGTAGCTGTCGTTGCGCGCCAGCGTGACCTGCTGCCCCTTGTCCCACTTGACGAACTTGAAAGGCCCGTTGACCACCGTCGGACCGCTGTTGAAGTCCGCCGAGTTGAGGGCCTTGCCGTCCAGGTTGCCCAGGACGTGCTTGGGCAGGATGCCGTACTCGGCGTGGGCGCCGAGGAATGGCGCGAAGACCTGGGTCGTCTTGATCACCACGGTCTGGGGGTCCGGCGTGTCGATGCTGGCGATGTACTTCTCCAGGTCGCCGCGGCGCGGGGAGGCGAAGTCCTTGTACTGCGGGTCGTACGCCAGCTGGTAGGTGAACTTGACGTCATCGGACGTGATGGCCTGGCCGTCGGACCATTTCAAGCCCGAACGGAGCTTGAACGTGTAGGTGAGGCCGTCGGAGGACGTCTTCGGCAGGTCCTGGGCCAGGGCCGGGATCAGGTCGCCGTTCTTCTTCTGGTTGAGCAGGCCGTCGAACATCAGGCCGATGACCTGGTTGCTGGCGGTGTCGCTGCTGAGCATGGAGTTCAGCGTGCGAATGTCGCTGAAGTTGCCTTCGACCACATGTCCGCCCTTCTTGGGCGTGACGCTGTTGTTGGTGTTTGTGCCCGCGGCGCACGCGGCCAGGAACTCGGCGCCACCTGCCAGGAATGCCATGTAGGCGGCCGCGCCACCGGCCCGCTTCAGGAAGTCCCGGCGGGACCACTCCTCCAGGAACCGTTCGAACTGCTCGAACCCAGGACCGTCGGCATCCTCTTCTCGGCTCATCTGTACCTCCCCAAAGCGCCGCCTCTCTGGTTGCGGGCGGGCGCTGTAAAGCCTAAACCGATGATTATGAGTAGTTGTGGGTATTGGTCAAAAACGCACTACAATGACCTCCAGCGTGGCGCTGGGCGTGGCGCGCGTTGTCCTGCATCTGCCTGACTCCGGTTCGCTCAAATCCAAGCGGCAGGTGGTCAGCGGCTTGCTCCGCCGCCTGCGCCAGGAGCTGAAGGTCAGCGCGGCCGAGGTGGGTGAGCTGGACCGCTGGCAGCTGGCAGAGATTGCCGTCGCGACCGTCAGCGGCGACGGGCGTCAGGCGGACAAGGTGCTGGCCGCCGCCCTCTCGTACATCGAGGCGCATTGCGACGGGGCGCGCATCACGGATGTCTCGACGGAGCTGATACAGCTTTGAAAGCCGTCGAATCCCTGGTCGACCAGTTCGAAGCGAGCCTGCCCTTCCCCCTTGACGGCTTCCAGCGCGAGGCCATCGACAAGCTCGACCGCGGCCGCGGCGGCGTGCTCGTCAGCGCCCCCACCTCGAGCGGCAAGACCATCGTCGCCGAGTACGCCATCTTCCGGGCCCTGAAAGACGGCGCGAAGGTCATCTACACGACGCCGCTCAAGGCATTGAGCAACCAGAAGTACCACGACTTCGTGCGGGCCTACGGCGAGGACGGCGTGGGGCTCGTGACCGGCGAGAACACCATCAACGATGGCGCGCCGGTGGTCGTTATGACCACCGAGATCCTGCGCAACCTCATCTACGAGGATCCAGCCCGGCTCGATCTCGTCCGATACGTCGTCCTCGACGAGGTCCATTACATCGACGACTTCCCGCGCGGCTCGGTGTGGGAGGAGATCGTCATCCAGGCCCCGCGGACGATCAAGCTCGTCGGCCTGTCCGCGACCATCGGCAACTACCGCGAGATCGCCGACTGGATGGCAGAGAACCGCGGCGGGATGGAAACCGTCTTCCACGACGTGCGGCCGGTGGAGCTGAAGATGTGGCTGGCGGTCAACAACCACCTCTCGCCGCTCTTCAAGGCGGATGGCGGCATCGACCAGCGCACATGGAGCAAGGCGGCGCAGGAAGAGGAAGCGTCGTATCGCATCCACGGCTACCGCGGGCTGCCCTCCAACGACCTGCTCCACGTGATCCAGGAGCTGCGCAGTGGGGAGATGCTGCCCGCGATCTACTTCATCTTCTCGCGGCGCGGCTGCCGCGAGGCGCTCCAGCGTTGCGCGTACCACGAGATCGACCTGACCAGCACCGCCGAGAAGGAAGCCATCGACATCGTCGCGGCGGAGCGGCTGCAGGGTCTCAAGGACCACGACGAGGAGGCGCTGTTCCGGCGCATGGTCGACGCCCGCTTGCTGCGGCGCGGCCTGGCCGAGCACCACGCCGGTCTCCTGCCGTACCACAAGGAGATGGTCGAGGAGCTGTTCCAGCGCGGGCTGATCAAAGTCGTGTTTGCGACCGAGACG
>VBGE01000126.1 GCA_005880345.1 Chloroflexota bacterium
TCAGGCCGATGTCCGGCTCGACGACAAGAACGCGTGGTCGAACGCGCATGTGAATGCCGGCGAGACCGTCCAAGCCCTCGTCTGGCGAGGCCGGGTCATTCAGGTGGCGCGCGGTGGGGCAACATTTCGCTCGGTCGACTTCCCTTCATTTGACTGGTCAAACGTCTTGGTGTTGGTGTTGGCTTGGACGGTGACAGCGATCTTCGCCTACATGGCCTTCCAGACGAGGCGCCTGGTGAAGCAGCGTGAAACGCCGATGTCGCAGTGGTCGGCCGCCGGCTAGCTCCAAGTCGGTCATCGGCGCCTGTAGACGTCCCTTCGATGTCCTATCCGTGCAATCTCGACGCGTCGTGCACCGTCGTTGATGCGGTAGAGCACCCGGTAGTCGCCTCGACGCAGCGACCAGACGCCAGCCAGCTCACCGATCAAGGGTTTGCCCGCTCGCGGTTCATCGCCGAGGGCGTTGAGCGCCGCGATTATCGCCTTCTGAAACTTTTTGGGCAGTCGCCGCATCGACCGCACGGCATCCGCTCCAACTACGACTTCGTATTTGTCATTCACCGACGCCGAGGTCGGTTTGCAGCTTCTTCAAGCTGATCGTGCGCCCGGCGTCGAGGTCCGATAAGCCGCGACGAAGGGCGGCCAGTTCCTTGGGATCGCTCAAGATGGCCAGCGTGTCTTCGAGTGACTCAAGGTCATCTGGACTGAGGAGGATCGCAGCCGGACGACCGTTGCGGGTGATGGTCACCCTGTCGTTTTGGCGCGCAACCCGGTCCACGACTTCCGACAGGCGATTCTTGACATCAGCCAGCGGCAGGGTTTCCATGGCTAGAATTATAGCCAGTTTGCGCCTCACCGGCATGTTGAATCCCGCATCTTGAGCATGTCGGTCGACGACGCGTTCCCGAGAACCAAGAAGTCCGACCTGCTGCTTCTCAACAACTCGCCGAGAGTGGTGCGTTTCGTCCGGTGGTCGAACGTAGCTATCCGCTGGACAAGACGTCGAGGCGCACAGATACGTCGACCTGGGCCACAAGAAAGGCAATGTGATCATCACTCTGCCGGCGTCCGAGTGAAAGCTGATCGACTGGCCTCGCGTTTGGTGGTCGGTCGGGATTGCCCGTCGTCCTCAGCCAGCTCAGCGCGAAAGCGGCTCGAGGTAGTCGCGATGCGCGTCGTAGTGGCGCGAGGAATCCCACTGAATCATCTCGGCCAGCGCCTCCCCACCCAGCCACGGCCAGCGATCGTCGGCGAACAGCTCCTCGTCCGTGAGCGGCTCGAGCGCCGCCAGCAGCCGGGTGAATGACTCGGTGAACGCCCGCCGCGTGAGCTCCGGCGGATCGTCCGCGTGCTCGCGGTGCGTGCGCTCGTTCAAAGCGTCGGTGGAGTTAACGGGATCGGTCTCTTCATACGGCTGGCGCCCCGCTCGGAGGCCCTCGATCACGAGCACCGAGTGGTCGTGCCACCAAGCCATGTGGGCGAGCAGGTCCTTGCCGGTCCAGTCGTTCATCGCCGGCTCGAGCAGCCGCCCGTCGGGGATATGCCTGATCGCTTCAGCCATGCGCTCGTGCGCCTCCCGCATGGTTCGGATCAGCTCCGGTTTGTCCACCGAGCGACGATAGTATCGCCTCCTGTTCGTGATCATGGGTAGCGGCGTACTGATCGGCTCGCTCATGGCCGCCGATTTGATCGACGAGTACCTGTTGATGATTGCTCCTGTGATACTGGGCACCGGACGGCGGCTGTTTGCAGGCGGCGCGGCAAAGCTGCGTCTGGTCGACAGCGTCGCCGCGAAGACAGGCGCGTTGATCGCCACGTATGAGGCTGCTCGGGGCTAGACATGTTTCTCACCGCCGCCAAAAAGGGAGTTGAAGATGGATTTCGACCGGTACACCATTGCCTTGCTGCTTCTGCGCGCTGACGCGCCGCGCCTGACGGAAGAAGAGGAGGCGGAGCTGCAGGATGCGCACATGGCCCACCTGGCAGATCTTCACGATGCGGGTTATTTACTGGCGTCCGGACCGGTGCTCGGTGCCGACGACCGGGAGCTTCGCGGGTTCTCCATTCTCAATGTCGATCTGGAGCGTGCAAGCCAACTCAAAGAGCAAGATCCGGCCGTTCGGCGTGGCAGATTCCGCATCGAGGTGTTTCCCTGGATACTCCCAGCCGGCCTCGTGACCTTCTCAGCCGGCCATCTGCCTCGCTCGATGGCAGCGACGCGGGAGAGCTGACTCTCTGCCAGTTGCAGGGCACAGACGAACTCGCTGATACGGAACTCGACTTACCTTCGCGGCTCGTACCGCATCGCCACCGCCCCCGAGCCGAACTCCAGCCGGCTCACGAGCTTCAAGTCGACATGCTTCGACAGGCCCGCAAACAGCGTCGGCCCGTGGCCCGCCAGCCTGGGATGCACCACGAACTCGTACTCGTCGATCAATCCCAGCTCAGTCAGCGCCAGTGGGAGCTTCACACCTGCCACGAACAGTCCCTTGCCCGACTCCCGCTTGAGCTGCTGAACGGCCTTGGCCAGATCCCCGCGCACGAGTTCCGCGTTCCAATCGACCTGCTCCAAGGTGCTCGACACGACGTACTTCTTTGCCGCATTGATCGCCTGGGCGAAGGGTTCCATCCAGTCCGGTCTCGCTCCCGCCGGCGCCGGCGGCCGCCAAGCTGACTCCATCATTTCGTAAGCCGCCCGGCCAAAGAGAAGAGCATCGGCCTGGTTGAGGTTCTCGATCGCGTGACGATGCAAGCCTTCGTCCGCGGGGATTGCACGATGATCGCAGCACCCGTCCAACGTGACGTTGATGGAATACCGAAGGGGTCGCATTTCGTAGCCCTCCGGAAATTGTGATCCGGCTGTGGTCCGGCGGCCGGGCTGCACCAGCGTTGACGCGGGAAGGGACCAATCGAACTGGACGGGAGAATCGGGGCCCGCCGTGCCGGCACATACAGACGCGATGCCCACTAGAGTTCGGAGGCGATGAGGGCAGTCGTATGCAGCCGGTACGGAGGCCCCGACGTCCTGCACATCGAAGAGGTAGATAAACCGGTCCCCAGGGACGATGAGGTCCTGGTCCGGATCTACGCCGTCGCGGTGACGCGCGCCGACTGCGCGACGCGCCAGGCCAACCGCAACAGCGGCCGTGGCTTCGAACTGGTGAGCCGCGCCATCTTCGGCCTTCGCCGGCCGCGGCAGCCGATCCTTGGCGGCGATTTCTCCGGTGTGGTCGAGGCCGTGGGGCCAGCAGTCAGGGAGTTCGCGGCCGGCGACGAAGTTTTCGGCAGCACGGGCTTCCGATTCGGCGCCTACGCCGAATACATCTCGAGGCGGGCGAGCTCACGCATCACACGAATGCCCCAGCACCTCAGCCGCGTGGAGGCAGGCGGGTGTCCAGCTGGCAAAGTATTTCGGCGCTCACGTGACGGCGGTCACGAGCACGAAGAACCTGGAGCTCGTGAAGTCGCTCGGCGCTGACCACGTCATCGACTACACCAAGGAAGATTTCACCAAGAACGGCCAGAGTTACGACGTGATTTTCGACGCGGTGGGAAAGCACTCATTTGTGAGGAGCCGCAACTCGTTGAAACCAGGCGGGCGGTTCCTGCCCACGGACGGAGCCGACAACCTTGTGCGCGTGTTCACTACGCGCTTCCAGGACAAGAAAGTGATCTTCCCGGCCAGCGCAGTCACGAAGAAGGATGTCGTCTTCCTCAAGGAGCTGATCGAAGGCGGTAGATATCGAGTTGTGATCGACCGTACCTATGCGCTCGAGGATGTGGTCGAGGCCCATCGGTATGTCGACACTGAACAGAAGGTCGGAAACGTCATCCTGACTGTCGCCGACTAGTCACTTTGCGCCCCTGACATGTCTCGTCGACACCCTGATTGACGACGTCAGACCGGAACAGGTTCGACCGTAAGTGGCTCACCAGGACGTCTTCGGCGCTGAGTGCCTCGATAGGCCGCCGGCGTGCACCCGAGATGTCGCTTGAATGCTTTCGTGAAGCTCGATTCCGACTCGTAACCGACGCTCTGCATCGCAGCGCTGACCGGCAGGTGTTCCGCATCCAACAGCTGCGCCGCACGAAGGATGCGGCATCTTGCCAGGTAGCGCATCGGCGATTCGCCGACACACATCGCGAACTGCTGAGCAAAGTTAGACCGTGACATTGCAACTGCGGTTGCAAGCCGCGCTACTGTCCAGCTCTTCTGAGGCGACTCGTAGATGAGCTCGACGGCTGCTCTGACGCGGGCGTCCTCAAGGCCGTGGATCCATGTCGCGGCCGCCCGCGAATCGACCGCCAGCTGCGCGCGCAGGACCTGCACGAGCAGTAGTCCGCAGAGAAGATCGGTCAGCGCGCCGGAGCCCGGGAGCGCCGCCGCCGACTCTGCGTCCGCCATCGCGACAAGGCCCTCGATCATCCCTGGGCCGGAGCCGGCGTTGATGTGGATAAGGTCCGGCAGCGCTCGCAGCAGGGGATGGGTGGTCTGGCGCTCGAACTTGAAGAAGCCGCACAGCACTTTGGTGTGATCGCCGCCGCCGGCGATGCCGATCGACGGGAAACGTCCCGGAACGCAGTGCTGCATCAGCTCCGCGAACGATGTGATCGGCACGCCCGGCTCGCTCATGAGCTCATGCCGCTGGCCGCGCATCAGCACGGCCACGTCGCCGGTCGAGAGGCGGATCGGGCGGCCTTCCTCGGTGCGAAGCCATCCAGATCCGGAGAGGACGACATGGAAGACGGCCGCGCCGAACGGTTCGAGGCCCAGGCCCCACGGCGCGGTCAACTCGGCGCGGGCGATCAGCGACCCGGACATCTGGATGCTCCGCAGGGCCACGCTCAACGGATCCACGGTGTAGTTCTACTCCAATAGCTGTCGTAGCGTCCAGCCCGGTGTGTGTTCGCCGGAACACCAGACTTGGACGCTAGGACAGATCTTTCGTCGTCCGGAGCATGGCGAACAATGCAGGCCGGTCGTAGTCTGGCCTCACTCTCTGGTCCCGAGGAGGACTCTGATGCCTAGATTTCTGGTCACCTACCACGGCAGCAACATGCCCCACGATGCGGAGTCCATGGCCAAGGCGCGCGACGCCTTCATGCATTGGGCCGGCAAGACCGGCGCGGCGCTGTTGGACCCAGGTGCGCCGATCGGCGCTACACGGACGATTTCGAGCAAGGGCGCGAGGGACGGTCTCGCCGATGGGCCGTTCAACGGCTGGTCTGTGATCGAGGCCGACGACCTGGACGCCGCGGCGAAGCTGCTCGGGGACCATCCGTTCATCGGCCGCGGAGGAGCTCTGCAGATCAACGAGCCGGCGGCGATCTAGCAGCAGTTTTCCCGCGCGGCACCGTCTACGATCCGCGCGGCAGTGTTCACGGTTGAACAACGGGACGCCCTTCGCGATCGCCTGTTGACCCTTGCCGATGAGGACCTAAGGATCGTTGCTGGAGCAGCCGTGCTCGACGACTGGACTCGCACTCTTAGCGACGACGTGGCCGCCTTGCAGCTCGTGGACCTTGTGCGCGGGCCGACGGTGTACCGCGTATTCCTGCTGCCTGACGGCTTGCAATTTGACCTGTCGCTGACTCCCGCCGCACGCTTCACTCCGGCCGGGCCCCGATTTCGACTGCTGTTCGGCGAAACCGCCAAGAGCGACGGCTCCGAGTTACCCAAGCCACCGGTTGCCGGCGACCTCTTTGGCTGGGGCGTGATCTACGGCCTCCACTCGCGCGCATGCATCGAACGCGGGCGTGTTTGGCAGGCGGAGCACTACATCGGCGCGGTCAGGGATCACGCGCTCTCGCTCGCCTGCCTGCACCGAGAGCTTCCCGCGGTGCAAGCCCGTGGTTACGACGACCTACCCGCCGACACGCTCGCCGACTTCGCAGGAACACACATTGACTCGCTGGAGCCCGAGCGTCTCAGAACGGCTCTCTCGACTGCCATGAAGGCGCTGATGCATCAGGCTAGAGAGAATGGCGTCCCGAGCGTGGACGCAGTTGCGCAGCGGCTTTCTGAACTGCCGTAGAAGCGGACGCCGGCCCAGTAGGTAGTCTGGTCGTCTTGGATCGCTCCTTCGTGGCGGCCAACGCGCGCGAGCTCGCGCGGATGCGGGCGGTGGTTTCGCGTTTGAGCGACCGGGAGCTCGGCGCCATGGTCAACGAGTATTGGAGCGTGGCCGGCGTGCTCGGCCACATCGCGTTCTGGGACGGCCGTGCGCTCTACCTCGCCGGCAAGCTGGAGCGCGGCGAGCCGTTCACGGCGTCCGAAAACGAGCCCGAGGACGTGGACTGGATCAACGACTCCGCGCGTCCTCTGATCCACGCGATTCCGCCGCGCACTCTGGCCGAGCTGGCGGTGCGCATCGCGGAGGAGACCGACGAGCTCGTGGCGTCGCTGCCGGATGAGATTCTCGCGGGCCTGGATGAGACCAGCCCGCTCAACCCGGTGCGGGCCAACCACCGGGGCGAGCACCTGGACGAGATCGAGGCGGCTATTCGGCTGTCAGGTGCGTGACGAAGCCCATCGATTGGCACTGGCGATACGCGACGGGTGCTGACAACGAGTGGTTCGCTGCCGAGCCCCGAGCAAGCTCGGGGCTCGGTTTGTGATATCGGTTAGAGCGTGCGCACGCTCCGCGCGCGGGGACCCTTGGGGCTCACCTCGATCTCGAACGCAACTTTCTCCCCACCCTGGAGGGCGTCGAAGTCGCCTTCGGTGCCGCTCTTGTGGAAGAAGAACTCCTTTCCGTCCTCAGCAGCGATGAATCCAAAACCACGTTCCGAAACGATCTTTTTTACTGTTCCTGTCGGCATCTCCGTCTCCTGTCTCTCGAACGCAAGGCAACTCATCTAGGGCCTGTTCGAGAAATCGGAGCCTGCGGTGAGCGCCGGCGACTGCCGGCCGGCCCACTATACGGGGAACCGCCCAACTACCAGACCTGCGTCCAGCCTCGAGCTACGCCAAGGAGCTGGACATCGGCCTCCAACGCAAGGCCGGCCGTGACGTTTGCCTCCGCCCCTGAACGGTCACTCACGCGCCGATCGTCGAGCCCATCCGCAACGCGACCCGCGGCTCTGTCGTAGATCGCTGCTCGGCCTGGGTTGCGTCCGTCAAACCAGTTCCGCGCCGCCTGCGCCATTTGCGCATAGCGCGTTTGTCCGGTCGCCGCGGCAAGCCGGTCCATGACGAAGGCCGCCGACTGCACGTCGTAGCTGTGCACGTGCGGGAGGTCGAAGCCAGACTCGATGACCTCCGCAAACACTGCCTCGGCGCTGCTGGCCGCCAGCGTGAGCAGATCGGGTCGATCCAGCAGGAGCGCGGCATCAGCCAGCACCCCCTCCTGAACATGTCCCCAAAGGTGAGGCCGGCCACGCTCGTCTGGCGAGTTCATCAGTATGCCGTCGCGTTGACAAGCGGCGAGCTCCTCGCACCAGGCCCCCAGGAGCGTCGTAAGCCTGGGGTCAGGCTCCCGGTTCACTACGGCCAGCAAGCCGACGGCGTGGATGGCGCGTACGTCTGACGGCGGTGATGCCGATTTGGCAATTTCAAGAGCCCTGGTCAATATGCCTGGAGCGCAGTCGTGGTGCAAGAGATGGCTCGCCTCGGCGAGCGCGCAGGTAGCGCGCGCCTGCCAGAAGTTGACGCCGGCCGCCGATGTTGATCCATCGATATTGCGAGCGCCATCCCAGTCCAGGATGAAGTTGTGCCACCGCCCGTCGCCGGCATGCATCCACAAGACGAATTCGAGAAGTCCTTCGGCCCAATGCTTCAGCGCGTCGTTACCCGTGGCGGCCCAGAGCCTGTACAACAGCGTGCTGGCCCGTGCGGCGTCGTCCACGCACGCGACGCCCTCCACCCCACTTTCGCGAGCCTCGAAGTGTTCGCCCGTCGCGCCGGAGTACACCGCCAGGGCGAGGGCGCGCGGCCCGGCTGCGGGCAGAGGCCGCGTCAACGCAGCCAGCTGCCTCAGCAAGGTGCCAGCGAGGCGACGATCTCCTTCACTTCGAAGTCGGCAGCCGCCATGCAGGAATCTGCGGCGCCATAGTACATGCGGATTCGGCCGCCATCCTCATCGAGCGGAACGTGCCCGCACGAGAACACGGTGTTGCGGTAGAACCCTGACTGCTCGTAATCCTGGTCGGGCGTGAGGATTGGCTCTGGCGACCGCGCGATGACGCGCGCCGGGTCCTGTGCGTCGAGCAGCAGGCCACCCATGGCGTACTGCCCCTCCGAGTCGACCCCGTGGTACAGCTCGAGCCACCCTTCGGGGACGCGAAACGGAACCGTGCCTGCGCCGGTTCGCACGCCGTCCCACATGCCTGGGCGTGGGAGCGCGAGCGGGCGGTGGCCACCCCAACCCACGAGGTCATCTGAAAATGCGATCCAGATTCCGAGGACGCGATTGAAGGACGACGGCATCGGACGGGTCAGCGCCACGTACCGCTCTTGCACCCGGCCGGGGAAAAGCACAACGTCTTTGTGGTCGGGCAAAAACATGATCCCTTGGCGTTCGAACGACCTGAAGTCAGTCGTGGTCAGCCGGCTGGTCGTGATGCCGATGGCGCCAACCGATACGTAGGTGATGTGCCACACACCGTCGATCAGCGTGGCTCGAGGGTCCTCACAACCGTATTCCTCGAATGAATCGGTGGGCGCGACGGCTGGGACCTGATCTACCGTGAAGTGCGCCCCGTCGATGCTGCGCGCCACTCGTAGATGCGATATCTGCGTCAGGTAATCCCGGACCTCGAGACGGCCGCCGGGCGTGGACGAGGGCTTGGTGACCTGAATCGATCTCGGATCGCTCGTATCGAGTCCCGGCAGATCTTTGCGCACGTACGCGACGACGACGCGGCGAGGCTCCGTCGCCGGGTCCAGAAATGCGATTCCGATCACATCTTCACCGAGGGTGCCGGGTGGGACGGGCTCGAGCCTCTCGTGCGGCGCAGCAAGGTCCAGCGTCCTGGCGGTGGCGGCAAGAAGGCCGGTCATGGCACGTGGTCGCTCGGCGACACGCAACAGC
>VBGE01000127.1 GCA_005880345.1 Chloroflexota bacterium
AGTACCCGCGCAAGCTGCGGCGCCTCACGCGGATCCTCAGCGAAACAGGGTTCCTGAACAACAACAAGCCCACCGACAAGGGCCTGTTCGCGGCGCGCGTGTACGGCGAGAACACGATCCTCGTCGCCGAGGCGACCTGGCTTGGTTGGTTTGAAGGCCTGACTGCCGAGGAGCTGTGCGCGGTGATGGTCATGCTCGCCGCCGAGGACCGCGAACGCCGGGGAGACCGGCAGGCGCGCGGGCCGCGCCGCTACCCGACGCCGGCCATCGCGCAGACCGCCCGCCTGGTCCGCTCCCTGTATTTCCGCTTCGCCGACATGGAGAAAGACCTCGACGAGCCCAACTTGCGCTCTCCGTCTCACGATTACATCGACTTCGCGTATCGATGGTCGTCGGGTGATCAGCTCGACCGGATTCCGCTGCCGGCCAACGTCGACATCGGCGACGCCATCAAGGCGATGAAGGCGCTCTACTCGTTGCTCCGCCAGCTGGAGTTCGCGCTGCGCCAGGCGAAATCACCATTGACGGATGTTGTCTCGCGAGCCGTGGTCCTCATGGAGCGCGACGTGATCAAGCGCACATACTGAGAGCGGGGCATGGCGAAGAAGAGGCGGGTTCTCGTCACCGGCGTGGCGCGCTGGTGGGGCGCGCTAGTGGTGCAGCGCCTGGTCGACGACCCCGACGTGGCGGAGGTCATCGGCATCGACATTCGCGAGCCGCGCTACGACCTAGGCCGCGCCGATTACCTGAAGCTCGACATCCGGCACTCGCTCATCGGCAAGCTCGTGCGGTCGGTCGGCATCGACACCGTCGTGCACACGCTGACCCGCGTCGACTCGTTCGACATGGACCCCGCCCGCGCGCACGAGATGAACGTGATCGGCACGCTGAACCTGCTTGCCGGATGCGCGGGGGAAGGCAGTCCCGTCCGGCGCTTCATCCTGAAGTCATCGGGCCACGTCTACGGCTCTCGGTTCGACCTGCCGACCGGTTTGCGCGAAGACCACCGGCTCGACACCAATTCGGGTCACCAGTTCGTGCGCGACATCGTCGAGGTCGAGTCCTACGTCAGCGACTTCGCGCTGCGCAATCCCAACATCACGATCCTCACGATGCGCTTCGCCAACGGCCTCAACCCCGACGAGCCACAGCCTTTGGCTCGCTATCTCGACCTCGAGGTCGTGCCGACGGTCATTGGCTACGACCCGCCGCTCCAGCTCATCCACCGTGACGATTGCATCGACGCGATGGTGCTGGCCACCAAGCGCGGACCTGGTGGCGCGTACAACATCGCGCCGCCAGGGAACGAGCCGCTGTCGGTCCTGCTCGACAGCGCCGGCAAGCTGCATGCGCCGCTGCTGCCGCCGTTCGGCCTCGGCCTGGCCGCCCTCGCGATTCGCACGGCGGGCGTCGCGTTTCTCTCTCCGCAGCTGCTCGACCTGCTGCGGTGGGGCCGCACCCTGGCGACCAACAAGGCGGCGCGCGAGCTGGGCTTCCGGGCCACGCGCGACACGCGGGCCGCGTTCGAGGACTTCATCCAGCAGCGGCGTGTCCTGCGCTACGAGCCGGACCGCCACGCCTATCAATACGAGAAGGAGCTGGAGGATTTCATCCACAGCCGCCAGCCGGCCTCGGCCAACGGCGAGGACGGCGCTTCAGCCGTCCTGACGGAGCCTGGAGTCTCTAAACCTCGCCCCCGCCCCCGTCGATCACGAGCACTTCCCCATTCACGTAGCTAGCGGCGTCTGAGGCCAGGAACAAGACCCCCGCGGCGACCTCGTCGGGAACCCCAATCCGGGCCATCGGGTTCTGGGCGAGCACCCGGTCGAGGATCTCCTGGTTGCCCCACAGCGCCTCCGCGAAGCGAGTCTTGATCAGCCCTGGCGCGACCGCGTTGACGCGGACGTTGCCGCCGAGCTCGCGCGCCAGCTGCTTGGTGAGCATGATCACGCCTGCCTTGGTGACGTTGTAGACCCCCAGCCCGAGGCCGGGGCGGATGCCGCCGATGCTCGCCACGTTCACGATGGCGCCGCCGCGTGACTCCATCGACGCCTCGTAGACGAGCTTGGTCAGCAGGAAGACGCCGCGCAGGTTGACCTCGAAGGTCTTGTCCCAGGCCGACAGCTCGGCGCCCAGCACCGGGCCGAAGTAAGGATTGGTGGCGGCGTTGTTGACCAGGATGTCGATGCGCGAGAAGCGCTCCATGGTCGCCTGGACCAGCTTCTCCAGGTCCTCCGGGCGGCCGGAGTGAGCGGCGATGGCGGTAGCCCGCTCCGGGTAGAGGCCGTTGATCCGGTCGGCTTCGGCGTCCAGGTCGGCCTGCTTGCGGCTGGAGAGGACGACCTGGGCACCGTGCTCGGCCAGGATCTCGGCGATCGCGCTGCCGATGCCCCGGCTGGCGCCGGTGATAAGCGCGACCCTCCCGGACAGGTCGAAACGGGAGGCTGCGGGCACGACTGATACGATAGCCGCCGCTTAATTCGTATTTCATTCGTCTAGGGGTTAGATGGCGATAACCGGCAAGGCGGCCGAGGACATCCTCGAGCGCATCTTTCAGCCCACCACCAAGCCGAGCGCGCGCGACCAGGCCGAGGAAACGCTGCGGCACCCGAAGCGGCTGGTCTATGTCGCGATGTCGAACAAGAGCTTTTACTGGCGGGCTCACATCCAGAAGTTCGTGCTGGATTCAGGCCTGGTGCCGGTCAGCCCGTTCATGCTCTTCGATTACTACCTAATGCATACGGTCGACAAAGACGTGGTTCGCGAGGCGATGAACAATTTGCTGTCTCGTTCCGACGAGGTATGGGTTTTCGGCCGGCTGTCACTCGGGGTGAAGGTCCAGGTGGGGATCGCCAAGCGCCTGAACAAGCCGATCCGGTACTTCGACATCAGCGACCTGCCGATTGCGGTGATGCCGATCAGCGAGGAGACGGCCCAGGAAGAGCTCC